>CAVOEZ010000573.1:0-3585 GCA_963694355.1 Latescibacteria bacterium UBA2968
CACGGTTTCCATTCGGTATGTTCCAGGGGGCACGTGTCTCGAAACGGTTTCGTTAAAGGCGTATCTGGGGTCGTATCGGGACGAGGTTATGTTCTACGAAGGTCTTGTGAATCGTATCCTGGATGACCTTGTGGCTGCCTGCGAGCCCCGGGAGATGGAGGTGGAGGGTGCATTCACTGTCCGTGGGGGAATCGAAACCAGAGTGACGTGCCGATTTGGTTCAGGAGGCCAGGATGGGCGATGACATCAAATGCGACCTCGAGACATTCGAGAATCCCCGCCCGGATAGACCTTACTGCATTCAGTTCACCTGCGGCGAATTTACATCACTTTGCCCAAAGACGGGGCAGCCCGATTTCGCGAGCATCATCCTGAAATATGTTCCAGGCCCCCGATGTGTGGAATTGAAGTCGCTTAAGAAATACTTCTGGTCCTTCAGGAACCGGGGGATATTTTTCGAGTCGGTTACGAACCAGATCCTGGACGATCTCGTAGCCGCATGTGATCCCGTCCGGATGACGGTGACGGGAAATTTCAACGTACGGGGTGGTATTGGTCACGAGATCTCTGCGACATTCGAATCCTAGCAGACCCGATCGCAGAGTATAACGGCCCACCTTTTCGGATACAACAGGAGGCTGAGCAGTGGATCTTCTGAAGGAGTTATGCGAGTGTTCGGGCGTAGCGGGACGAGAGGAACGTCTCCGAGAGATCGTCCGCAGGGAGCTGGAGCCCATATCTGATGAACTCCGTGTGGATTCTCTCGGCAACTTGATCGCACTGAAAAAAGGAAAGCGGGGGGCGAAACGCCTGATGATTGCCGCCCATATGGACGAAATCGGATTCGTTGTTTCGCATATTGAAGAAAACGGGATGCTGAGACTGGTTCCCCTCGGTGGACACGATCCAAGGAATATGGTTGCTCAACGTGTGACTGTCTGCGGGACAAAGAGGGATATCCCCGGTCTGCTATATCCGGGTATCAAGCCGCCGCATATCCAGACTGATGAGGACAGGAAGCAGCCACTCCGCGTGAGTGATTTCTGCGTGGATCTCTATATGCCGGTCGCGAAGGTAAAACGCGAAGTCGAGATTGGCACGATGGTCACACTGCACAGGGAGTTTGTCGAGATCGGGAATGGCGTGAGCTGCAAGGCTATGGATGATCGGCTCTCGGTATATGTAATGATTAAGGCGATGCAGCAGGCCAAATCATTCGGATTCGATACGTATGCAGTGGCTACCACGCAGGAGGAGGTCGGTCTGCGTGGGGCAACCGTTAGTGCGTTCAATGTTGAACCGGATGTGGGTATTGCCCTGGACATTACGCTTGCGGCAGATATTCCCGGCGTTCCAGAGCACGAGCAAGTGACCCGTCTGGGACAGGGTACGGCAATAAAGTTGATGGACACTTCGTCGATTTCTCATGCTGGATTGGTCGCGGGGATGAAGGCATTGGCGAAGAAGCGGAAAATCAAACACCAGATAGAAATCCTTCCCAGGGGTGGGACCGACGCGGGAGCTATTCAGCGCGTGCGATCGGGGGCTCCGGTGATTACACTTTCGGTACCCACAAGATATGTCCATACATCGATTGAGCTTGCGGACTGGAAAGATATCGACGCAACAATCAAACTGCTGACGGCGTTTATCGAAGAGGGACAGAAAACAAATTTGAGTCTGGTGTAGCTTCCCGGGTATGCCACTCGAGTGATATAAGGGGGCGCGAATTCGCGCCCCCTTGCTGTTTGGAAGGTTCTGATGGGCTCGATTCTTTTTCTCCTACATATGATTCTTGCGGGACCTGCCGGCGGTTGGACTCAGGTGACACCCACGGTGGTAGTGAGTATGGACTGCCGGGAAGGCATTGGTCTGATTCCCAGTCTGTGGCGGGGAGGCGCTACGTCAGACGGAGAACTGCCGAAAGGCATTGATCTGAAGACCGTAAGGCTGGGTCCTGACGTGGTTCAGAAGGTCTGGGGTTCCAGATTGGACGGCGGAGAATACTCATGGACGGATCTTGATTCCGTGCTCGACACGCTGTCGATACGGAAGGTGAAGGTGATCTTATCCCTTCCGGTACCAGGTGGCGAGGCGCTTGACGATCTCTGGCCTGAGCTGGTCTACGATCTGGCGCACCGGACACACACGAGGGTGAATCGTTTCGAGATCTTCAGGAGCAGACGGGCGGTAGTGAGCGATGAACGTTACCTGTCCTTCTACGAATCTGCGGTATGGGCGATCTACCGGGCAGACCGGAAAGCGAAGATCGGTGGCCCAGGTACGGCGTGGCCAGGCGAGGGTCAGGCTGCCCTTGTGACGCATTGCGAGGAGCTGGATTTACCGCTTCACTTTCTCAGCTGGAGTGTTCAGGTACGGAGACCCACTGATCTGACGGAATCAGCCCGCGACCTGAGAACGTTGACGGGGCGCCACAAATTGAGGCAAGTTCCAGATTTCCTGATCAGCCGATGGCAACCCTCCGGTCAGGATACGGTTTTCACAGCAGGCCTGGGCCTGTCTGCATTGAAGTCAACAATGGACCTCAACCTGCAGGCGGTGTGTCTCGATCTATCTGGTTCGAATGACGTCATTCTCAGGGCGTTCGGTCGACTTGGCGGCGTACGGGTCAACCTGGCAATAGATGAGCATCCCTCCGGTCTGCGCGGGATCGGGAGCCTCGAAGGAGAGGATGCCCTGGCTCTGCTGTGGGGTGCAGAGGACAGCGTATCCGTGGACATGAACTTTGCAGGGATCGCCTGGGGCAGCGAAATCAGGATCCGCAGGTCTGGTGTGGCGTCAAAAAGCACGCGGGAAGATTACACGATCCCCATGGCGGATCCTGCCCACATCACATTTTCTATTGGCAGAGGTGAGGTTTCGCTGATCTGGCTGCAGGTGATCGAGTAGGAGGCAAGGATGTGATTTAGCACACACCGAAATGATATCGGATGCGCCGTGCGGCGCATCGTTTTGTGTTATGCCGGGGGCCGATTTGGTCTCCGGCTTTCTTATTTGTATGTGGTTAGAATGTTGATAACAAACGACTTATATGTCCCATCGGAGGGTGTTGTGAGATTCTGGCACGACAGTTGCCTTGTCTGTTTACAGAAAGTATGGAATTGATTTCTGAATTCAAACGCATCATGACCATCCTAAATACAGAGAGGTAAACGCCATGAGCGCGATACTGAACCCGGAACGTGGAGTGCTGGATCTCTACTTCCACGATGTGGCGGATTCTATGCCCCTCACAGCGGCGGAGGAGGTCGCCCTGGCAGAACGGATAGCCGAGGGTGATGAAGAGGCCAGAAACGAACTGGTAGCTGCAAATCTGCGCTTTGTGATCAAGATCGCTTCCGGGTACAAAAGTTCCGGGGTACCATTGGAGGATCTGATCAGCGCAGGCAATGTCGGTCTGATTACTGCAGCGGAACGATTTGATGCCTCGAGAGGATTCAAATTCATAACTTATGCTGTCTGGTGGATTCGGCAATCGATCAGTCAGGTGCAGTCCCAGTGTTCGAGGATGGTTCGCCTGCCTTCCAAAAGAATCAAACTCCTGAGCAGTATTAATGACCTTTC
>CAVOEZ010000574.1:0-3581 GCA_963694355.1 Latescibacteria bacterium UBA2968
TGGCCCAGGAGCAGAAGGATGGGAGGCATCTGTGGTATTTCAAATCTCTGGAGTCCTACTACAAGACCAATCAGCTGGATATCTTCCGGGTGCTGTGGTGGCCGGAGGGCGTGGAGCCAACGCCTTTGGATTTCCAGGAGCACTCCGCCCATTTTCCGGAGGTCGGATGGACGATCTTCAGAGCCGATGTGGCTGATCCTGATGCCATGATTGTGCCCGTGAAGGTGGGGAAGACTGTGGCACCGCACGGACACGCAGACGTGGGCACATTCGTTCTGCACGCAGGCGGAGAGACCATCATCAGAGAGTTTGGCATACCCCAGTACGGACCCGATGACTGGCCGTTTAGAGAGACCAATGCCCATAATCTTCCTCTTATCGATGGGAAAGGACAATTGACCGATCGTCCCAGAGCGGGAGTGATTGAGCATGTCGAATTGGGCGGAGATTCGGAACACCTGGTGGTCGATCTTACCGAGCCGTATGGGAATGAAGACCTGGAGAGTTTTCGACGAACATACACCTTCACGCGTCCAGGTACGTTATCGATCGAAGATCACTTTTCGGTCAAAAAAGAGATGGCGATCCGAAGTCAATTCCATTACAGTGGCGAGATATCGTTGGGTGAGAAGACGGTCACCATTAACTCCGGTG
This sequence comes from Latescibacteria bacterium UBA2968, assembly GCA_963694355.1. GTDB lineage: Bacteria > Latescibacterota > UBA2968 > UBA2968. Next base: position 655 of record CAVOEZ010000574.1, read on the forward strand.
ACACAACACTTGTCGTTGAAGTAGATTCAGAGGAACCTTTCAATTTATCCCTCGGTCAATTTGACGAATTGATTCCCAACAGACGGGAGAGCGCCGAGCCAATCACGGTCCGCCACTTCGCTGTGGAAACCACACTGAAACCCTCAGGCGGACACTTAAGCTATTCCTTTACAATCAAGTAAGTTGGCTTCCAGGACCAGGTTCCCACGGAGCTAAGGATAAACCGGTGGGTCCCTTCTTAAGAAGATTTCGAATAGAGGACACCTGGCGCCTTTCCCACACACTGGAGGACAGAAATGAAAAAGACATTCGATCTGACGCACCCGAAGATCAAAGTTCCAAGACTTGTGGAATCCGCAAGGGGAGAGATTAAGAAGTACTTGAAGAGAGAACGGAGGGTAGCACTTCCGGAGGGGGTCGATTTCTGGGATTTCGATTGTAGGTGTGGCCCTACGGCGGAAGAGTCGGAGGTGATTCACGTGGCGGGAATTGGCAAGTTTATTGATACTGTTGAGCAGCTGGAGTTGGACTCCTTCTATGTAGAGATCCTGGCCAAGCCCGGTCACCGGCGGAAAAGGCCAAAAGTAGAATCAAAAGATGATGGCCCCGATCCAACGAAATAGTATCCCAAATTTACGGTTTGAAAACGCGCATCCAGATATTGGAGCTGAGGCGTCAGGGCATTGCAGGGACAGGAACCCGCCCTGGTGGAGGAGGATCCATTGATCTCGTTCCGTAATGGAGAAGTGCCTGAGGTCTTACTCAAGCTGTCCCCGAAACATCACGGGTGAGATACAATCATGCCTGAATTGAGCAAAGCACATTACAATCGGGCGGTCGCGGTTGCCTCACGACTGTCTGGTTTGAAGGAGACCCGCTACGTGCTCCTGATCGGTTCTGTGGCGGACGGGACAGCGGATGAGTTCTCTGATATCGATCTGTTGGTACTCTACGAGGAGGAACCAACGGAAGTTATTATCGCGGCATGTCTGGGAAAGGATGCGGTCAGCAAATTTCGACACGGCGAGTTCCACTTCGATGTGGGGCACACCATCGACGGAATTCCCAGCGGTGTGATGTTCACGCCGGCGGAGAGGATAGAAGAATTCGTTGGCAGTTATCCTGACATATCCCACGAAGCATATGGAGAACTGTCCAGATATATCGTGAACGGAATGATGTTGCACGGCGATCAGGAGGAGTTTTCCTCGTGGAGGGCGAAATGCGAACGTGTGCCGGAGACAATGAAGAGAGACACGATCGCCAACGTTATGGGGTCCCTCAACTTCTACTTCCGTGGAGGAAGCCTGCTCCAGCTGGCCCGGCGGGGTGACTGGATCATGGTTAGCCGTACCCTTGGTGAATGCGTCCTGGGCATTCTGAGAGTGATCTATCTTCTGAACGATAGAGTGATGGTGAAGCCAAAACAGACCCGAGTTGAAATGGAAAGCTTCAGCAAGAAGCCTCACGGGATATCGGATCGGCTTGAGGCGCTCTATCTCCTCAAGAATACAGTCGCTGATGTGGGGACTAAGGTAGCAGAGGTTATTCGGATATTTGACGAACTGCATGCGCTGATTCAGGCCGACCCGGTAACAATCGATGCGTGGGTGCCTCGGGCGCAGCGTGAAAAAGCAATAATAGGCAGCTGAGCCGAAACGCAGTGGCATAACCATTCATGAAATTGAGGGTTCAGCCGTGAAAATGCACTTTCTCAGGACATGTCTCGTCGCCTTATCTGCGAATCTCTTGGTTGCCGACGTCCCTGCCCAGGATTCGTCAGAAGTGTGGGTTAAGGATATTCGTGCGCCTCAGTACATCGGGGTCTGGGTCAAAGATGTTGATAGATCCGTGAAGTGGTACCGGACCGTCTTCGGTCTGAAACCTGTGGGCGGGTCTCGTGCCGATGACGGCTCCTGGCGGATCGAGAACTTGAGGAGCGATGACCTTTTTTGTGGAGATTGTGCGTGACGATCGCGCCGAGGATGTTTGATTTGCGAGAGGATTTGGCAAGGTTGGCTTCTTCGTGCCGGATATGGCGATGGTCGCAGATCGTGTAAAACAGGCTACTGGAAGTCGCCCACGCGTGTCAAAATTCGAGGAATTCAGTGTATACATACTGCAGATCAAGGATCCGGATGAGAATACGATTCAGCTTTTTTTACCACTCGAGAAATAACACGGACATCAAGCAGAAGGGATTTGGGAATGGGTAAGGAGCCACTCGAATACAAGGTGACGAAGCGCGCCGAAGCGATCGAGATCGACGGTAATTGGGACAAGCCGGTCTGGAAACAGATCGAGCCGCTGGTGATAGAGCAGCATATGGGCAAGACGCCCGATCATCGTCCAGGTGTCCTGGCCAAACTCGCCTGGGATGATGACGCCATTTATATTATCTACAAAGTTGAAGACCGATACGTTCGCGCAGTCGCCACGGAGTATCAAGATCCGGTTTGCAGGGACAGTTGTGCGGAGTTTTTCTTCACGCCGGGCACGCATCTCGGACTGGCCTATTTCAATATCGAGATCAATTGCGGGGGTACAATGCTGTTTTGGTGGCAGCCGGAGGAAGGGGAAGCCGTTCCCATAGCTGCTGAAGATGCCGAAATGCTTAAAATTGCTCACACGCTGCCGAAAACTGTGGAGCCGGAAGTCAAAGAACCCACGACCTGGACGCTTGAATACAAATTGCCATTTGCTGTGATCGAGAAGTACTGTCCGAATGCCGCGAGACCTGCCAAGAATGTCGACTGGAAAGCCAATCTCTATAAATGTGGGGACGGTACCTCCCATCCTCACTGGCTCGCCTGGTCCTTCGTCGATCACCCCACACCGAAGTTCCACGTGCCGGAGTGCTTTGGTACCTTGAAGTTTGAGTGAGGGAGAGTCCGGGACCGACCGGGAGATCAACGCAAAAATGAGAA
>CAVOEZ010000575.1:0-3579 GCA_963694355.1 Latescibacteria bacterium UBA2968
GCCTGCTCGCCTGCCTGCTCAAGAAGCTGAGGAAGACTCGCCTCGAGTGAATCAAGGAGCGAACTTAAATTGTTACTCTGATTATCGTCTTGCGTCATATCAATCTCCGGATTTGGAGCCCAAATATATATCGCCCACCGAAGCAGACGCAAGCCGGAATTCAGGCATCGCGTCCAACATCTCACCGAAACCCAGGCCTACCACGGTACTTTCACACCGACACTCGAGGCAGTTTCCTCGATCATTTCCCTTTGTTCCTTTCCAATGGGAATCCCCTCCTCTGCCCAGGCGATCTCCCGCTTCCACTCCAGGGTGCCCGGCAACTCCGTCGAGGCCTGACCCACCATAGGCTGCAGTTTCAAGCTCTGCTCTACAACCCGGGTGGCTTCTTTCTTGAAATCCTCCAGCTCCCCGAGCGTATCCGGGCGAAACGCAACGATGAGGTATCCTCTCACTGCGTCGGCATATTTGCCCGTCTGTTCATCTGGCGGCACACGACCTGCCAGCATACCCCCAAGCAGGGTGGACACGAACCGCATACCCAAACTCTTCACCACCGTTCCCGGAAATCGCTCCATCGCTTCGTTCATACGATCCCGATCCTTGAACATATTTACATTCATATCCAGCACAAAAGGGTGACCCTCCTCCGAAGGAATCCCGAAACACATCGGCGGAGCTCCCATGGCGTTCCAGATCGAGGCATTCGGATCTGTCGGAGGCTGCCAACCCGTGCCACCTGCGACTGACCAGGTCACAAGGTCGTCTTCCAGGGCCATTCGAGCATAAATTCCCTCGCTGCCCACGTGACCGTGGTGACGACTTCCCGCAATGGCGATTCCAGACTCATTCGCTTTCTGAATCACAGTCTGCACCACCCGAGTCGCCGCAAGATAGCCGATGCCTCCGTCCCCATCGAACAGGGCGCTAACCGGTGATTCTCGAATCAAACGGATCTCAGGTCGGGGATTCAGGGAACCTTTTCGATACTCACCCACATACCGCTTGATCTGTCTCGTCCCGTGGCTGAACACACCCCTCAGATCTACCTGAACCAGACACTCGGCAATCCTGGCTGCATCTTGTTCCGGCAAATCCAGGTTACAGAAAATCTCCGTTGTCATCTTCCGCAAGGGTCCAGGCATCACCCGTACTTCCGGTTCTTCAGCTCCCATATCGTCTCCCTGTCAGATCACGTCATACTTCCGTAGAAACTCCAGAACTTCAGGTTCATCCGATATGTCCGCGTGGCCCATGAAAACGATCCCTTCGGCACTGCCAAGTTGTGCCGCCACCTTCTCGAACCTATCCATCGTTCCCGAAAACTGGATACGTTTTCCTGCATTCCGGATCTTTCTGTACACCTCAGGCCAGTGTGTGTAATCGGGCTGCCCCACGCCCGGGATCCACTGAACACCTTTCAGCTCCTTTATCTCCAGAAGAGAATCGAGATGAGGGAGCTGGCCGGGTCCATCCAGGTGATAGAAGGGATTGGACAGCCGCTTGCAGGTCGCCTCGAGCTCAGGCTTCACAAACTCATCGAACATATCGGGGCCAATCATATAACAGAAATCACACTGCAGCATGTAGTAAGGATGGTCTGAGAAAATGTGCGTCCAGGCAGTATAACCCGGATTCACCGGCTGCAGCAACTGATTGAGACGATCGAAATATCTCCACCACATTTCGTGTGCTTCCCAGGTCAGGCACTTCACCTGCTCCGGGGAATCGTACAGGTCTATCAGGAGAGCCTCACCGGGTCGAAAAGTAGACAGGATATCGAGATTCCCTCCAAGATCCGTCATCCCCAATTGAACAAGACCTTCCCACCGCTCCAGACCTGCGTTGAACAGATCCTGAACTCTGAAGAACCAGTCATTCTGGTCATCGAATTCGAAAGTTGTCCCGTCCAGTCCAACCTGATCAACCGGCTTGAACCAGACCGTGTCATTCTCGACAACCGTCTCCGCGCCAAGAAATGCTGCAATCACGCCGGGACCAAAATCGGGAATCACTGCAGGGAACGCGTCCCCCAGATACTTTATGGATGACAAATCGAAGTCCCACCGATCCACAATATCCGCGGCAGGTGTATCAAATGGATAGAACGCCGTCCTCGGCACTCGCGCGAGGTCCGGTTCACCTCTTCCAGGATCCTTGCCAGAGAGACGCATCTGAATCAGGGGTCGCTTCAGATCACCGGACCACCATCCATCTGCATCTTTTCGAATCTTCTCCCAACGTTCAAAGGTAAAATCGATTGCCACTTGCCACCCCCAATCGGGCGGACATACATTACCGCCTAGCCCAGCACCAGTCGAATCTATTCAATCATCCCGATAGAACCGGGAATGGATGTCCGATACACAAGGCTTCGACATACCCCCAAAGATCCAACTCCTCACGCACCCCAGATACGCGGCATCCAGAGCGGCTCTTTGGCCATTTCTGCATCCAGCAACCTGCGAATCAATCTTGCTTTCAAATCCTGACAATCCGGCCTGTCCCAAAGGTTCACCAGTTCGCCAGGATCGTCCTGAAGATCGAATATTTCTCCATAATCGCGTTTGTGATACACAGTGATCTTGTATCTGTCTTCCACGTATGTCTTCACATGAATCGTCCACTCCGTGTGGCGGTTCTCAACCGTCACATGATCCCTCACCAGATCACTCTGCCCGGTCCAGACCTCACTCTGGTCAAGGCCTGTCATCTCTCTGGGCACTTCCATGTTCGCCCAGCTGAGGAAGGACGGCGCCAGGTCGACAAGAGACTGCAGGGCATCAGAACGTCTCCCCGATGGGACACGTCCGGGCTGCCGCACCAGAAACGGTACGCGGATCAGATCCTCATAATGGAATGGGCCTTTGGCGGTCAACCCGTGTTGTCCATACAGGTGACCGTGGTCCGAAGTGAAAACCACCAGAGTGTTCTCGGCCAATCCTCTCGACTCGAGCTTATCCAGGATCCGACCGATCTGGCTGTCCATCAAGCTCACCATACCATAGTAGATGGCGATATCCTTTGCCAGCTCATCCCGGTCTGTCAGGTGTGATCGGAACCCATGCATCGCGAACTCCCCATCCTTCCAGTCCGAGAAGTCCGGGTTTTCCTCCTGGGTCAGTCTGAAATGGGGCGGGTTTGCATCGTGCTCCCCATCAACCACGGATGGGACACTCAAGGATTCGGGATCATACATCGTATCCCACGGTCTCGGAACCAGATAAGCGGGATGGGGATCGAAGAAACTCGACCAGAGGAAAAAAGGCTCCTCATCCTCCGCATACGCATCCAGCAAGGCGCACGACCGTTCAGAAATCCACGTACCGTAGTGAAACTCCTCTGGAATCTCCCAGGTCCGACGCTGATCTCGGTTGTTCCCCGATGGTGGTCTGAAATAATCTCGCCAATTCTTACAGCCATTCTCCTCCATCCAGATCGCGTAGTGCTGGCCCACGTGCGCTTCGTCCGTATGATTCCGCGCCAGTTCAACGTGTTCAAATCCATAGAATGGACCGTGAAAATTGCGCCAGTAGTCCAGATCCTGCATCAGCGGGTACGACTCCACCGAAGGGAATG
>CAVOEZ010000576.1:0-3576 GCA_963694355.1 Latescibacteria bacterium UBA2968
TTCCGGGGGATGCCATACCTAATGACCTGGGACTTGCCGGAAACGAAATCATTCCTCATCGGTTGACAATCCTTTCAAATTCGCTAACTTACCCATGAATTAGGGCCGTACCGTGTTGAGCCAAACCGGGGATTCCCGATCTCCATCACGTTTTCCTAAGCTCAGAAAGGAGATGAAAGATGAGTGCCATCACAATCTCCCGGGAATATGGAAGCGATGGTCGGTCAGTAGCGGTGAAATGCGCAGACATGCTGGGATATCTTTGCATGAACAAGGACTTGCTTGTGGAAGTCGCACGAGAGGCGCAGGTTCCCGTGTCCGAAGTCGAACAATTCGATGAGCGGCCTGAGCACCCCGCATTGAGAGTATTGAGAAAATTCCTGACACCAGGACATCCTGATGCCCTGACGGGGCTGTCGGAATACGAATGGTGGGCTACCGCCTCAATACCTGAGCTCGCTGACCAAAGAAGAACGGGACTCCCCATTCTGGACGAAGAGTCCTTTGTCCAGTCCACCCGAGATGTCATGCTCAGACTGGTAGAAAGAGGCAAAGTGGTGCTTGTGGGGCGCGGCAGCCAGGCCTTGCTGGCCAGCAGGGCCGATGTGCTTCACGTCCGGATCATTGCGCCGCTGCCTTTAAGGATCGAATGGGTGATGAAGCGTGAAAAATTAAGTCGTCAGGATGCAGAAAAGGAAATCCGAAAATACGATGAGCGACGGGGCAGATACGTGAAACGTCATTACAGGGTTGACTGGAGTAAGCCGGAGCACTATCACCTGACCTTGAACACGGGACACATCGGTGTCGAGCCTGCAGCACGCACCATTGTGGAAGCTATGAAACACCTGTCACTAGGCCAGGCGCCTCCCATTTGAGTCCGCTCCGAAACTGTACAGAAAATGAACAATGCCCGGGTGATCAACTCACCCGGGCATTTTCGTTTTTCAACCTAAACATTCGTCTATCCGGACTCCTTCACCATCTCATTCAGAATTTCGAGTGCGGCAAGATACCCTCTCCACCTCAAACCGGCAATTTGTCCGATTGCGACAGCAGAAAAAACCGAGTGTCTCCTGAACTCCTCCCGGGCGTGTATATTCGAAAGATGCACTTCGATCGTGGGCAATTCGCTGTCTTCGATCGCGTCTCTAAGAGAATACCCTACTCCTGTCAACCCGGCAGGATTTACGATGATGCCCCGTACCTCGTCACGCAGTCGATGAATTGCATCTACCAAATCCCCCTCATGGCTGGACTGGTGAAAGATCAACTCGCACCCGATGGTCTGTGCCTTCTCTTCCATCCTGCTGTGGATCTCTTCGAGCGTGACCGTGCCATAATGGCTCGCCTTCCTTTTTCCCAGCATGTTCAAATTCGGACCCTGGAGCACCAGGAATTTCATAAGCCCTCCCTGTGGCGGCTGCACCCCGACGAACTCAGATGTAGCGACCCTTGTCTTTGGATTCACCCAGAATCTTCACTACCTCTCGTACTTTCTGCGCGCTTTCACGCGGACAGATCAGTAGCGCATCGGGTGTATCCACAATCACCAGATTTTCCACGTCCACCAGAGCGATCAATTTCCCCTTGGTTCCAAATGCCGTAACGTTCCTGGAATCGATTCCGATGACTTCGCCCGAAAACAGGTTACCATTCTCATCGGTCTCCAGAACATCGGAGAGTGCCGCCCAACTGCCGATATCACTCCATTCGATCTCCGCCTCGAGCGTGGCCACTTGATTCGCCTTTTCGATCACCGCATTGTCTATGGCGACCTCGGGCATCTGAGGATACTCACGCTCGATCACGGACTGTTCCTCACTGGTGCCTACAGCCCTGCCAATCCGTACCAATCTGTCATGGATCTCGGGGACAAGCTCTTCGAACAGGCTCAGCATTGTCCTGGCCTTCCACACGAACATATTGCTGTTCCAAAGATAATTTCCACTGTCAACATAGCCTGCAGCCACCCGGACCTCAGGCTTTTCCTCAAACGCTCCGACACCATAGACAGGTTCACCATTTACGGTTGAGATCACTTCACCCTTCTTGATATAGCCAAAGCCCGTCTCGGGTCTGTCCGGCTTTACGCCGATGGTGAACAATGTCTCAGGATGGGTCTCCAGAGCGGATTCCGCCACCTGGAGCAATCGGCAAAACTCTTCAGGCTTGCCGATATGGTGATCCGATCCGAGGCTGGCTACCGTACACCCGGGATATCGCGTTTCAAGAAGAATGCACTCCAGCGCCACTGCCGGCCCCGTATTTCTGAGGGCGGGCTCCACGATGATCCTCTCTTCTCCCAACTCCGGCAACTGCGTTTTTACCAACGAGACATGGCTGCTACCGGTTGAAACGTGCAGGTCTTCAGGACCAGCAATGGGGCGTATTCTGTCGGAAGCAACCTGCAGCATGGACCGGTCTCCAACCATTGGATGAAACTGCTTGGGCCGATCCTGCCTGCTGTAAGGCCAAAGGCGCGTCCCCACACCTCCGGCTCTGATAACGAATTTCATAAAGCCCCGAATCTCGTAAGTGTCCCAGTGTTCGAACCACGTCCTGAATCACGAAAGAAAATCAACCACATCCAACTCCAGTCCAGACGACAGGATGCTCTCCAGGGCCTCTCTTGCGTTCTCAATCATATCCAGAGTATCGAACTTACTCTGATCGATCCACTTCAATTCACCTTCACGGCAAAGTCCCTCGACGGGCCGTAGCGCAAGACCGGAATAAAAGCAAACCAGAACCAGATCTCCCGATTCCGGCCGCGTGACCACAACCCGCAGTTTCAACTCACGGATCTCTTGCCTTTTCAAGCCTGTCTCTTCCTGCAATTCCCTGAACGCAGCGGCTTCAAGCTCTTCGAACTCCTCTTGCTCCACCCTACCACCGACACCCGTCCACAATCCCGGAGCAAAAGACTTTTGATCAGATCGTTTCAGCAACAACACTTTGTCGCTGTAAAACAGAAAAACGGCAACATATACCCTGAGACCGATCCCCATACACTCACCATAATACCTGCCGGATTTATCCCTGAGTTCCTGTAACAGGCGCCTCCCAAAGCAAAGTAATAAGTCGACTCAACTCGCGCCTCATCTGGCTCCTGGGCACTACAAGATCTACGAATCCGTTCTCGAGCACCTTTTCTGCTCTCTGGGCAAGCCTGAGGGCTGCCAACTCCTCTTCGCCAACAGAACTACCCGTGATTCTTTCGCCCGTAAATCCTATGAGGGCATTGGGTTCAGCAATGTTGATATCGCCAATCAGGGCATAGCTGGCAGATACGCCTGCGGTAGTCGGGTCGGTAAGAATTGAGATAAAGAGCAGCCCTGCTTTCGCGAATTTGGCAAGCCGCCCGTTAATCTTGGCCAGCTGCATCAGCGACAGGGCGCTCTCCTGCATTCTGGCCCCCCCCGATCTGCAGATCAGGATCAACGGCCGCCTATCTTCCATACACCGATCGATGAGCCGGCAAATACGCTCACCTTCGGCTGAAGAAAGTGTCCCCATAATAAAACCGGGTTCGTGAATTCCGATTCCTACGGGCTTTCCTTCAATAGTACCTAT
>CAVOEZ010000577.1:0-3576 GCA_963694355.1 Latescibacteria bacterium UBA2968
AAGACGCAGGGTTACAGGCTGGCGGCGCCTCCGTCACGACGAATCCATTACAGGGGCGGAAATACAGTGCAAGCCATAGAAGAAGGTTCTCTTTTTCTTGTTTCAATACAAGATTACGAGAAGGGGTATATTTGCCCACTGAGTCCCTATTTGCAGATCAAAAGATGCTTATCTCTCAAACTTGTCGGCGGGAAGAGAACTGAAAAGATCCGCGTAGTATTCTGGACGCAGACTTCTCTTGTAGCGGGTTGCTTCATCCACGTTCTTGAAATCAGAATACTCGACCGATGGGATGTCCTTGGACCTGAAACTCAAATCAATCGGTGCAATGACCAATTCTCGCTCCTGACTGACTTGATGGCATATTTCGCCCTCTGGGTTGTAGATGCAGGCACTAGGAATATCGGGGTAATTTTCTATTGTTGAGAGATTACGGTTTGCCTCAATCATCCAGAAACCGTGATCCATGCAACGGACCTGCGCTTTTCTTCTTACGTGATCAATAGAATATGGTCCGTCTGTTAACGTAGGCCAGAATACCAGTTCTGCGCCTTGCAGAGAAAGAGCCCGTGAAATTTCCGAAAAATGAATGTCATAGCAAATAAAGCATCCCAACTTGCCCCAAGGGCGATCGATTACCTGTATGGCTTCGCCGATTTCCAAGCCTTGTGTACGCAACTCAAAGAAGTGGAACTCCTGAAAATTCCCAACTATTCCATCTTCCGGATCTATTATTGCGACAGCGTTATATGCGTCTCCCTTCTTTCCCTCTTCAATAAACGGACACCAGATTTCAATATCATGTTCTTTAGATAAAGCGATAGCCCACGCTGTGACAGGCCCTTCCCCTGGGATTTCGGCTGCCGCTTTTGAGCTTATTCCGGTGCCCAGGATTGAAAAATATTCTACGAAACCAATGGCATCCGCACCGGCTTCTTTTGCCTTGCGGGTTAAGGCTCCAGCCCGGTCGAGAATGTCCTGTTGGGATTGCTTCAGAATGGTCCAATTCACTATGGCAACATTCAGTATCCGTTTGCTCATTTGAACTCCTGTTCCGAGGGAACTTGTGGTTCTGCGGAAAATCCGGAATTTGGATTTTGAATAGTGTTTGGTTGTTGTGCACGATTGCCGGGGCGGTTGGGTAATTTAGCGCCGCTTCCTGTATCGTTCGGTGGGAGGGGGGGACGCAGCTTTGTGTTATGCATTGCTGACGCGGTCCCTTAACGGCGAAGCCCTCGACGGGATGTTATGGAACGCGCACGTTAGACATTCTGGTTTGTATCCAAATGGATCGACCCCTGCATACCCAAACCGCCCAAATCATCACTGTGTTTCTGGTTTCTCCATAAGCCCAGACAGCCAATGCACCAGATTGAGAAGGAACTGAGGGTTCTGAGATGCGACAGGTGTGTTCATTCCCATTGGACGCCTATTTCGTCCTGCAAGCTGTGCAGTGAACATTGCCGCTTCTCCAAAAAGAGCGACGCGCCCCTGACCAAAACGTTGGGCGGCCCCCTGAAACCACCCTCCAACACGAACCTGAGGTGTTTCGGAATCAAATTTACCGGCAACTTTGGGCATAAACGAGACTGCGTCTGGTCCGAAGATGAGCAAGCCCTCAACGTCCGTATCTGCCCGAAATGCCTGTCCTGTGAAGGTCGCCACCGAGTCAATCCTTTCAGCGACGGTTAGACCATTCGTAATGGGATGATCAGCAAGAGATCCATCTGAACGCCTAAAGATCATTCGTCCTCTGACATAGCAGTTATTGAACTGCACCTCAAACACTGACGCAAGATCCGCTGCGGAAGCGCCTGTGGGTGGCTGTTGGTTGGGGCTGGGACTGGGATCCAAAGCGCGGTGTTATCGGCGGTCGCGGTTCCACCCTTCATCCTCGAATGATCAGGGCGTAACGACAGGAGTCGCAGCTGTCGCATGTCCACCTATGATTCATTTCCTCGGGATAGCTGTTCTCGAAGTCTCTTATTGTGTTTCTTCCTCTCCCTCGCAGCCTCGGCAGTTTGGCGTTTCTCGGCTTTACTCCGTTTGTAGTTCAAGATCTTTTCCGTCCAAGCCAGCTTGATCTCGTTCAGGCCTGCAGTTCCTAGATCGCAAGTCGCTAGCGATTCCAACAGGACAAAGGTGTCCTCTGGAGAACCTTCAATCAGATTTCCCGCAAGAGGTACGACCATAGGGTCCTGACCCTGGCCGAAGGACTCATGTACACTGTGTATTAGCCTATCAATGGTCACCATTTTTGGTGACCATCCTTGCGCTTTTGGATACTCACTTAGGTAGGCCTTTACCGCAGGTAGCGCTCGAGGACCATGTACACGACGATGCTTGTAGGAGTTCCGATATGTTGTCCACCCGGTCGACCATCCACAGTCCACACATTTAACCGGGGACCCCTTCACCTTCTCTCCATCGAGTTCGCCACCGCATCGCCAACATCCTCGCTCAGAAACACGCCGGATGTCCTCACACCTCACGAGTAGCGTCATGCCTACTTCATCCAGTACGGACTCGTCTTGGATTCCTTTGGCATCAAGTTGGTAGAGTCGACGGAGAAGACCTGGAGCAAGGCGAGGAGCCCACTCTATCGAGCCGGATCTGTCTTCCTGTTTGAACTGTAGTGCCATGCGTCTCCTCGGTGAATGGCCAGCTTTTGATTCTTGTATGGCAGGTGGCTTTGGCGATTGCCGATAACGATTCAGGTTTCCAGACGCCTGCCAAAGGTGGGTGCATCGTATGCCGAACGACCAATGGGAGCGAAGCTGAAACCCGTTGTTAAGACCCCATGTCGGCGCGTTTGCCAGGGCAGGCAAACGTGCTTTGGTATGTAACCGGCGTTTGAATAGCGAGGTTGTCTTCAGGCCGAACTGGTGCAGTAGACCACCTGCTCGGAAGTTCTGGGTCAACCCCTAACCTACGCTCATGAGCCTCTTAGCCGATCCAATAGGCCCTTCTTACGTTTGCGCGACTTTGAGGGAGCGGGCCTGTCCATCTGTGAACGATAATTCTTCGTAGTCAAGATCTTGGAGCTCCAGAACTCGTGGAGGCTGGGGCCCCCCGCCCGCTTTCGTATTGCCCAATGGTAGTGGCGGGTGTCAGCCGTTCTGTCGGTGCCAATGGCCACGCAGCGCCCTAGGATCTCCGAGTCCGCATACGCATCGTGGAAGGCTTCGGCGTTGTCCAGCAGCGCCGGAGGAAGATCGGACCCTGTTAGATTGTTGAAGGTGTCGATGAATCGATTCGCCGCCGCAGCTACGGAATCCTCGACGCGCCAGTCAAACCTTCGCAGGGGCACGTCACCGAGGCGAACCGGACGAGCGGAATAGAGGACAGTTGACTCACGGCACGCGACGACTGTAATGGGATCCATTGTACGGAGGGCTAGTCCGACCAGGGAGATGTCGTCCTTGTGTTCCATAGATTCCAAAGCCTTTTGAGCTAGGACATCGAACGTCCAATCTGAGACTTCAGTGGTCCTAAGGGCCTCAGAGATCGGGTCCCAGGCCCCGGGCAGCAGGTAGTCGTCATCCAGATGCTGCCCGTACAGGCCCGATCGTGTGA
>CAVOEZ010000578.1:0-3569 GCA_963694355.1 Latescibacteria bacterium UBA2968
GAACAAGTGGCTCACGTCGACATCTCCTCGAAGATCTCCGTAAGGGATTTCTCATGTTCTCTCTCCAGGGCGTCAACGCTTCCTGAAAGCACCAATTCGCCGTCTTTCATGTAGACCACTTCCCCGATATACTCCTCCACTTCAGGAACAAGATGTGTGGAGATCAGGATCGTCTGATTGTCATCTCTGTAGTCTTTGAAAAGTGCTTTCAGAATTCGCTTTCTCGAAGGCATGTCGATGCCGCCAAGGGGTTCGTCCATCAGCACGAGCGCACTCGGTCGAGAGAAAGCAAAAACCACCTTCAATCTTCCACGTTGACCACGTGAGAGTGCGCCGACCTTTTCTGTGACGGGCAAGTCCATCAATTCAAGCAGATCTCGTGTTCTCCCCGTGTCCCACAAAGGGAAAAAGGATGCGAGAAAATCAAACAACTCACCAACTACCATCCAGGAATAGAATGGATCGATCTCGGGGAGATATGACATGATCCGTTTGGTCCCGATACCCGGATTCATGCCATCGATCCGTACTAGACCACTTGTTGGGCGTGTGACTCCTGCCAGGATACGGAAGAGTGTGCTCTTGCCGCTGCCATTCTCGCCAAGCACACCCACGACACGGCCTTTCTGAACTTCAAAAGACACGCCTCTCAAGGCCCACTTGCCTGAATACTGCTTCTTTAGATTGTCTATCTCAATGAGTGCAGACAAGTACCGTCACCCCATATCTCTGTCGATCAGGAACAGACCGTATCTATCTTCCCCAACCAGCTCCAGCTTTTTGACAATTGACCTGAGCCGGCCTTCTTCTTCCACCTGCTCATTCACAAACCATTGCAGGAATGAATTCGTGGCGTGGGCATGATCCGACATGGCAAGATCAACCAGCCTGTCGATTCGTCCGCTGGCCTCCTGCTCGTGTTTATACGCGAGCTTCACTGCGGCAAGGGGCGATTCCCATTCGGGAGGTGGCTCGCCGATCTGGCGAAACATAATGCCGCCATCACGTTCGTGAAGGAATTCATAAATCCTCATCGCGTGCATCATTTCGCGTTCCGCCTGTTTGCTCATCCATCGGCCGAATCCATTCAGATTAAGCGTCTTGAAGTAAGACGACATCGCAAGATAGGTGTACCAGGAAAAAAACTCTGTATTGAGCTGCTCATTCAGTGCGTTCTCAATTTCTTCGCTGAACACGATATGCCTCCTGTATTTGTCCACGCCGCAAGTCAGGATTCATCAGGGGCACTAAAAATATGAAAAACCCGTGCTATTTCAACTGAAAACTTCCACGCCAGACGTTCTTGAAGATATACTGGCTCGAAAGCCAACCCAGCATCTTGATAGGATCAGGACGGAATACATCAGGTTGGTGTTATACGCAGGACAAAAACGCAGCAAACCTGGTCAGAATTATGGTTATATGCGACACCCTGGTTCTTTCACAGATTTCTTCCAACACTGGACTTGACAACCACAAATGACTTGGGCATGATTCAAACGACCGTTTAAATCATACGTTTGAAACATTGCCAACCTCCAACGAGACCTGATACTGTGAATACCGAAACCACAAGAGAGCGCATCCTCGATGCGGCCGAAGAATTGTTTGCCCTTGGCGGTATCGGAGAGACATCGCTAAGGGCTATTACCTCCGCGGCCGGAACGAATCTGGCCTCTGTAAACTACCATTTTGGGTCAAAAGAGTCCCTTGTCGAATCCGTATTTGCGAGAAGGTTAGCCCCACTTAATTCCGAACGTCTCCGGCTGCTGAATGAGGTTGAGAGAGGGCGTGAGAAAACGGTGCTCTGCCTCGAGGAAGTTTTACGCGCCTTTGTTACTCCGGCGCTGCATCTGCGGCGGCAGGAAGGCGGAGAGAACTTCATGCGCTTGTTTGGCAGGCTGCACGCCGAACCAGGCGAGCTCGCCGTGAGTGTCATGAAACAGTTCGATGAAATCTTCAGTCGCTTTACAAGCGCGATCGCCCGTGCACTTCCGGGCATGTCCAGAACCACGCTCCTGTGGAGATTTTTCTTCACAATTGGCGCCCTTACCATGCCTCTGGTCTGTCCAGAAGTGATTCGACATAAATCGGAGGGCCAGTGCGATCCTTCAGACCCGGAAGGGATCTCCTCACAGCTTGTATCGTTTCTCGCAGCGGGTCTTCGTGCGCAGGAATCAACTCTCTCACCAGATATCGAGCCAGAAAAATGAGATACTTTGCACTCGCACTGCCGCTGATAATGGCCTGTACTGCTCCCCGCGTGAGCCATCCAGAGTTGGGTGTATCCACACCGGAAGAATGGGCTGGCCTCATCCAAACGTCTTCGGATTCCAAGTGGTGGAACAATTTCAACGATCCGGTACTGGATGCCTTGATCGAGGAAGCTCAGGGGAACAACCACAATCTCAAAGCTGCTGCGACCCGTGTGAGGGCGGCAGCGGCACAGGCCAAAATTGCGGGTGCTCCTTTGCAACCGCAGGTTTCTGGTCGTTTGGGGGCATCCAGGCGAAAACAGAACTTCATAGGATTCCCGATTCCAGGCGGGAGCAACGGAGTTGCCTCGTCCACTTCATCTAACTTTGGAGTCTCACTCGATGTGTCATGGGAACTGGATTTGTGGGGGCGATTGGGAGCGGCAAAATCCGCCGCACTTTCAGATTTTCAGGCCGCTCGGGCAGACCATTCCGGCGCCAGACTATCCCTTGCAGGCCAGACAGCAAAAGCCTGGTTCGCGGCCATTGAGGCACATCGTCAAAAGGAACTTGCCGAAGCAACCGTCCAAAACTTTACGACTTCCAGTGAGCTGGTGCGCACACGATACCAGCGGGGCCTGCGGCCTTCACTCGACCTGAGACTGTCGCTCTCTATACTCTCGAATGCAGAAGCCAATCTCGCACAGCGCGGGTTGCTTCTGGACAGATCCACACGACAGTTGGAGATCCTGCTGGGCAGGTATCCGGGCGCGCAGTTGGATGTAGCCTCAGACCTGCCTGAAATCCCCTCACAGGTGCCGGGCGAAATTCCGGCAAATCTTGTCTCGCGTCGCCCGGACCTGGTTGCGGCAGAACGAAGAGTTGCAGCTGCTCTGGCGCGAACGAAACAGGCGAAACGGTCGCTCTATCCAAGGATCAGCCTGTCCAGTTCAGCAGGAACCTCGAGCTCCGATTTGAACCACCTTCTGAATGGGGACTACAGCGTCTGGAATCTTGCGGCGAACCTCATCCAACCAATGCTTCAAGGCGGTCGAATCCGTGGCTCGATCGAATTTGCCCGTGCGAAGGACCAGCAATCTCTCGCTTTGTACGTTCAGACTGCCCTGAACGCCTTTGCCGAAGTTGAATCAGCCCTATCCGCAGAAGGCTATCTAGAGTCAAGAGAAGCGTCATTAGTAGTCGCCACCGAACAGTCTCTCGCTGCAAGGAGGCTTGCGGAAGAAAGATATGCCAGCGGTCTTTCCGACCTGATCACTCTGCTCGATGCACAACGTAGGGCCTACGAGTCGGAAAGCCAGCTTTTGGCAGTGCGAAGACAGCGTCTGGAGAACCGGATCGATCTGCACCTTGCAC
>CAVOEZ010000579.1:0-3568 GCA_963694355.1 Latescibacteria bacterium UBA2968
CTGCAGCCAGGGTTAAATCCAAGCTTGTCAGGCAAATAAACGCACTGTAAGTATTTCGAACCGAAATAAAAAGCGGAAGTCCAGGTCTTCGGGCCTGGACTTCCGCTTTTGTTTATATGTATAGGCTTTCAACCGAACAGAAATGTGCCCAGGTAACGCTCGCCGGTATCAGGAAGAACAACCACGACCTGGTGCTTAGGGCCCAGATCCCGGGCCACCAGGGTGGCTGCGTGGGTTGCTGCGCCCGAGGATATACCCGCAAGAATCCCTTCCTCTTTGGCAAGCCTTCGTGCCATAGCCCTGGCTTCCGTGTTGGAAACAGCAATGACACGATCCAGCACTTCTACATTCATCACTGGCGGTATCATCCCGGCGCCCAACCCGTCTATCTCTGTGGGTCCTGGTTCTCCCCCCGAAAGCACCGCAGAATCCCGTGGCTCAACACCAACCACCAGGACATCCTCACGCAGAGACTTGAAGACTTCGCCCACACCAGTGATGGTCCCTCCGGTGCCAACACCTGCGACAAACGCATCCGGCACACCATCCATTTGCTCAATTATTTCTTTCGCTGTCGTTTGCCGGTGGACCTCGGGATTCGCCGGGTTCTCGAACTGCTGCGGAACGAAAAAGTCATTGCGTCCGGATTTCAACTCCATTGCTTTTTCGATCGTACCGCGCATGCCATCGAAAGCTGGGGTCAGCACCACCTCCGCACCGAACGCCTGCAGCAATTTCTGGCGTTCCTCGCTCACGCCTTCCGGCAAGGCGATGATGAGGCGATACCCCTTCACCGCGGCGACCATAGCCAGGCCTATACCCGTGTTTCCGCTGGTGGGTTCAACAATGGTCATGCCGGGTCTCAGATCACCCCGTTCCTCTGCTTGCTCGATCATGGCTGCGGCTGTCCGGTCCTTTACGCTTCCCGCAGGATTAAAGGACTCCAGCTTCGCCCAGATCTCTGCACCCTCGGGTGATCCAACCCGGTTTAGCCGACAGATGGGTGTCCCGCCTATCAAATCCAGAATGCTTGTCGTCTTTTCCAAAGTTCGGTCCTGTCAGATTTTGAACACGATGCCTTCACGCTTCGCCTGCCATCTTCTGCACAGATCACCCAGCGTTATGGATGTCAAGACACCATTGATGGCCATTTCAACCTCTTCCCAAACTTCCCTCAGTACATCCTGTTTCTGACTTTCGTCACTCCGGTCAATTCTTTCACCCAACAAATCCACAGGTCCCTCCAGAACGGTAAGGACATCGCCGACCGTGACCTCCTCCGGCCGTTTTGAAAGAACGTGACCTCCTTTTGGCCCGCGCACACTTTGAATCAGGCCGTTCTTGCGCATAAGATTCAGCAATTGAACCAGATAGGATTCGGGTATGTTCTGCCGGGCAGCGATCTCGGCACTTTGTACATACCCTTTTCCCTCATGCAATGCCAGATCCAGAATGGCCCTCAATCCATAATTGCCTTTGGCTGAAATATGCACGGGTGCTCCCCTGTTGGCCCTGCTAATTCAGGTTATTTTCCAGTTCGCATCCCCCGGCAATTGCAGGTACTATAGCAACGCTGTCCCCGTCCTTCAATACGGTTTCGGTACCGTCGAGGAACCGAACATCCTCTTCATTAACATAGACATTTACGAATCGCCTCAGACCACCTGAGTCTGCGTCCACCAGATTCTCTTTTATCCCAGGGAACTGGGCTTCCAAATTTTCCAGCACTTCACCAACGGTCGCCCCACTGGCCTCCACATCTGCCTTGTCTCCAGTAAATTTCCGCAAGGGTGTCGGTATTCTCACCGTCAAGCTCATGGTCTTTCCTCCTCGGTCTGTGATGATGTTCGGATTCGCAGCAATGGCGTGGTTCACCTGCTGGTTATCTGATACCTACTCGCCTCTCCAGGCGGCAATCTGCTGCATTTTTTCGGTCAACAATCCGGGATTCTCCCACTGCCCCCACTCACCTAGGGGAATCTTGTGCCCGATTTCTGTGTCGTATTCCTTCAGAAGATTCAGGTTGCCGCCACCATGCAATGCTTCGCCAACAAGCCCACCCACGACCTCCCCCCCCACAACTGCAGAGGCGATTCCTGCGCCATTAAATGGATCACACATCCCCCCTGCCGCCCCAGCCAGCAGCACATTTCCGGACCGGGCAGACTTCAGTGGACCATTTATCGGTACCAGGCCACCCGTGCACCCCAGAATTCCGTCAGCATAGATTCGGCCATCCGAAACCAGACGTCGCAGAAATCTGTTCAGATACTTCTTCAGGAATTTGGCAAGCGAGCGAGGCAGCCCAATCCCAACACGAGCGGTTCTTCCGCACGGTACGAACCAGGCAAAGCCCTCTCCACCTTCAACAGGACGGTGCAATTCGGACCAGGATTCTTCTCCTCGCATGCCGACTTCATACTGCATCGTGACCATCAATGTCCTGTTCGACTGTCCAATCGATCTGCCAATCACGGATCCTGGTCCATCAGACCCTAAGATCACTTCCCCAGAAAACCGTGCCTCCATGCCATTTCGCCTGAGAATCACGCCCGCCCCATCCCGGCGCAGTACAAAAGCATTTGCAAGATCGGCTCCAGATTCCATGGCCTGAATGGCCAAAGTTTTGTCGAACCTTGCCCGATCCAAGACATATCCGGGTGCATCCACTTCCTGGGAGCCGTCACGGGACACAAGCCGAATGCCATGGACCTCCTGCAGGATTGCCCCGTCATCGAATCCGGTACGATCCCTGAGCCACTTTGGTACATAGCCTGCACATCTAGGGGGCACGCCAACAGATCGGCGACGGTCCACAATCATAACGGACAGCCCACGATCGGCCGCAATACGAGCAGCGGTAGATCCCGCCGGGCCGCACCCCACCACAATCAGGTCGAATCGATCCAGGCTTCACCTCACGATTACAGGGTCATTTCCACAAATTCCCGCTCCGCCTCATCCCATTGAAAACCTGCAGTGTTGCCCACTTTCCCCTCGATCACCGATACGATGTAGTAATCCACCCCAGGATAGGCTGGCTCATCCATAAACAGGGCCGCCCGCTTGTCCTCCTCGGAGAAATAGGCATCGCAGTCGATGTGAGAGTGGTAAAACCCGCGGAGTTTCCCTCCCGAATCTTCAGTCCCTGTCACGATCTTGTGAACTTGCATATCATCCATCCTGTAGGCAGTCTCGGCCGTACGAGGATGGGAGGCGGGGTCCATCGCGTGGAGTTTGTCCTGGATGTTCTCACACTGGTGAACTTCCAGATGACCATCACCGTCCTCAGTGATGATCCCGCAGCATTCCAGTGGATAGTCTTCTTTAGCGTGTTTGTTCACCAGACGCCAGATCTCGTCCTTCATGGGCATCACCCTCACTAGCTGTCGTTCATCCGCCACAAAGCCGTACTCATATATTTCTCACCACTGTCGGGAAACAGGGTTACAACCACGCCTGCTCCAGCCTCCTCCGCAACCCGCTTGGCGCCCACAAGCGCCGCACCACAGGACTGGCCCGCAAGGATACCCATTTGTCGAGCCAGCAATCGAACAGTATGATATGC
>CAVOEZ010000580.1:0-3563 GCA_963694355.1 Latescibacteria bacterium UBA2968
CTCGCTCTCTGGTAAGACTGAACCTTGCTCCGATCTCTTCAAGCGTCATAGATTCCTCGTCACCAAGCCCAAAATACAGTCGCAGAACTTCCGACTCTCGGTCGTCAAGCGTGTCCAGCACCATTTCCACCTGGTCCCGTACCGATTCGTCTACCACATCGATATCAGGTGCCTTCTGATTGTTATCCGGAAGTACGTGCAGCAAACTGTGGTCGTCGTCTTCGCGGAAGGAGGCATCCAGGGACCAGACATCTCTTGCTCGCAGCAGGGTATCCTTGACCATCTCCACAGAAACGCCCAGCTTTTCTGCAATGGTCTCTGGTTCTGGATCGGCCTCGTGCGACTGTCGAAGTTCTCTCGAAACCTTCGAGATATTATGCAGCAGATCAATCCGGTTGATGGGTAGCCGAACCACACGTGAATCCTGTGCCAGACTCTGGTGTATGGCCTGACGAATCCACCAGACAGCGTAAGAAATAAACTTGAATCCTCTTGTACCGTCAAATCTTTCAGCAGCGGTCATCAGACCCATATTTCCTGCGCTGATCAGATCGGCCAGGGGCACGCCGTGGTTCTGATACTCGCGTGCTACACTCACAACAAAGCGGAGATTGGCCGCAACCAGGGTGTCTCTGGCTCTTTGATCGCCCTTCTGAATCCGTTGCGCCAATTCGATCTCTCTTTTTGCGGAAAGCGGCCGGGATGAGGCAATATCCTTCAAATAAAGATCCAGCGACTCGCTATCTTGAATCATAATTCCTGCCACGGCATGTACCTCCTGGAAAAGTTATGGGGAATAACTTGGTAAGACCTGCCGCCCACCATCTGGGGTGGGAGTGAGTTCATTTGCAATTTTCTCATTCAGACGCCTCGAGAGATAACCGCAGATCTCTTCTGGAGTTCCACATCTCATTAGCCCCGGCCGGAAGTCCGTGTCCTGGAAAAGGGAAGCCAATTTCGCGAGCACGGGGATATACGGCGAATCACCAATCACCGGGACGGCCATCAACGCAATGATATTCACGGGTGCGGGGAATCGCTCGGACCCAAAAGCCACACCGTGCCGCGATAGTCCGAAAGCCAGTCCCAGCTTCGAAACAGATCGACACCTTGCGTGCGGAAATGCAATGCCTGTGGCCATAACTGTGCTCTCCAGGTGTTCACGGTCGAGAACCGACTGAAGAAACGGCAGACTGTTTGCCACAAAACCAATTAAGTGTAGCCTGTCCACAAGTTCCTTTATGGCCCCCATTCTCTCGGTTGATCTAATGTTGGGAATCACCAGACCCGCCTCGAAATCCAGGGGCAGTACATCTCCAGAAAAACTGTTCGATCGATCCGAAGATTTGCGTTTCTGTTTTATTGGTGCCTCATCCACTGCGCTTCTCCAAAATATATATTTATTTATTATACACTTAATAGTCTGAATCAAATCCAACGTGCAGAAATTGCACTCGCATTCGAAATTATAGGGCAACAAATTGGATCACAGGCCATCTGTTTCATCAAATATGGCCAACCGATAACATTTTCTGGTGCGGTGAAGTAACGCCCAACAAATCCTTTATTATTCCACCTAATTGTATTAGCAACTATAATGCCAGAATTTTACCTAATTACGACAAGCTGTTGTTATACAAACATATACGCCATGTGACCAAGATCACATGGCGTATATTACATCGTTAAAATTACTTCTGGAGTGCAACTATTGCAGACTTATTGCCGTCTCACAGTGCAATTATTGCACACAGACGATATCTGGACATCAATCCTCCTTCATCGTGTTCAGAGAAAATTTCTTGATCTTATATTGCAATGTGCGAAGGCTGATCCCGAGAATCTCTGCCGCCTGTTTGCGATTTGCAGTCACGTGGCGCAGAGTCTGTGTAATGAGCTGTTTCTCCACATCTGCAAGCGACGATCGGAGAGGGAACGTGAGTTCTTCGAGTTCGGGTTTTGCAGCTCTGACCCTGGAAGGCAACCTCTCCGTTTCAACCTCTTCATCTGGACAAGTAACCACAATGCGTTCCACAACGTTCTTGAGCTCCCTCACATTTCCCGGCCAGGCATAATTTAATATTGATTGCATCGCGTCGGGTGTCAGTCGCTTGCGTTTCTTGCGGTGAAGGAGGCATAACTGATCCAGGAATGTCTCAACAAGAAGAGGTATATCCTCTCGACGATCCCTGAGGAAAGGCAATCGCACGGGAACGACATTGATCCGGTAATAGAGATCTTCCCTGAATCGACCAGCCTGAACTTCTGCCTCCAGATTTCGGTTGGTGGCAAAAATGAGTCGGACATTCGATGTCACCGGCGAGTTGCTTCCCACCGGATTGAACACCTTTTCTTCCAGAACACGGAGGAGGTCCACCTGGTTCGACAGAGGAATTTCCCCAACCTCATCCAGGAAAAGTGTGCCTCCTTCCGCAACAGCGAATCGCCCGGGCTTGTCTTGGTGAGCGCCGGTGAACGCACCGCGCCGGTGCCCGAACAACTCACTCTCAAAAAGCGTCTCCGGAATGGCGCCGCAGTTCACTGAAATCAGCGGCTCATCTCTTCGGCCGCTTCTTTGATGAATTGCCCGGGCAACAAGCTCCTTCCCGGTTCCGGTATCCCCCGTGATCAGTACGGGCACATCCGTCATTGCCGCTTGTTCCAGGGTGTCGCAGACCTGCTGCATCGGAGGGCTTCGGTGAACGATTTCGCCGAATGTCTCGGTAGATCCAAGTCTTGCCCGCAACTCCTTGTTTTCTGAAACGAGCGCCTGATGTTCCAGGAGGTGACGAAGCGACAGGTGCAACCGCTTCAGGTCCACAGGCTTCGCGAGATAGTCATAGGCCCCCAGGCGCATCGCATCAACCGCCGTTGAAACCTCGCTGAATGCGGTAATAATGATCACCCCGGTATCCGGACTTTTTTCCTTCACCTGTCTCAGCAGACTCAACCCGTCCCTCCCGGGCATCTTCAAGTCGAATATTGCTGCGTGATACACCTGGTCCGTCAACAGGCGGGAAGCTTCCTTACCATCATAGGCCACATCCACCTCATAGGAGGCTTTCTGGAGTGATTCCTTCAGACCTTCGCAAATATGGTATTCGTCATCTGCAACGAACACACGGATTCCTGTCGACTCACGATTGGCCATCATCACCTGCCCTGGAAACTGCTCGCAATAGACTGCTGTCCGGTTCACTGTCAATCGCCGGAAGGAAAATATCGAACCGTGTTCCTGTAGCCTGTTCACTGCTTAAATCGATATGCCCGCCGTGC
The DNA here is from genome assembly GCA_963694355.1 of Latescibacteria bacterium UBA2968. GTDB lineage: Bacteria > Latescibacterota > UBA2968 > UBA2968. The sequence continues at coordinate 3,277 of CAVOEZ010000580.1, forward strand.
TGATAAATGATTCTCTGAGCAATGGACAGTCCGAGTCCGGTACCCTCATCTCGCGTGGTATAGTAGACCTCGAAAATCCTGTCAATTTCCGATTGGGGAATTCCACAGCCTGTATCCGAAAGCGTGAGGCACACCCCGTCCTCGGTCGGGCGGGTCCTGGCTTCAACCACGCCTTCTCCTTCAATGGCTTGAAAAGCATTGACAATAATGTTGAGAACCGCCTGGCCAAGCTGACTCTCGTCTCCTGAAACCGGAGGCAGATTCTCCCCAAGCGATACAGACAGAAA
>CAVOEZ010000581.1:0-3559 GCA_963694355.1 Latescibacteria bacterium UBA2968
GTTGTAGAACCAGTGGTAGTCCGGATTTTTGAAATCATACCAGGAGAACGTGGGATGCCAGGTGTAGACGACTGGCATCGCATATGTGTATCCGGTATCATCAAATTCGTGCGACCATTTTCGGTAGATCGCTCGCTGGTCTTTCACGTGAGGAGCACCTTCTACAAACTTCTCGAAGAAATCATACCAGTATCGGCACCCGTTGTGTGGATAGACGGCGTAGTTTCCGACCAGGACATTCGGGAAATAAGATCGCATGACATCGGCATAGGTCTTCTTCTGAATGTCAGACCGAATCTCCCGGAGCGCATTCTGAAATGCGGTGAAGTTTTCGATGTCCGGTATGTTCTGTCTGCATCTGGCGCACCGCCTGGACGACTCCCACGCGCCATTCCATTCGATCGGACCGTCGATTTCCCAATCGGCGAATATGAATCCAACCTCGAGATCACGGTCCCTGTATGCCTTCGCGAAGGACGCTATTCGATCGCGAATCTCATCATACCGATGCCGGAGCGCGAATGGACAGCCCATGTCCACTGATTTGGAGAAGGAAGGATCAAAAAACCGATCGCCCGAGTCCGTAATGTGAGCGGTCTCAGGATCGCCATTACAAAACCTGTGCATCAACAGGGTAGCACTGATGTTGATCCCGATTCCCAGTTTTTTCTGAATCCCGCCTATCCGGAGCGCCCTTTCCAGCGACGCCTCCGTGTCATCGTGATTCCAGGTCGATACAACAGCCATTCCCCGTGCATCCAGATCTGCGATAATTTGCTCGCTCTCCGCATCATCCCCGGTGTCGATATCCGTCAGCGGCCACAGATACAATGGCAACCGTTCACCCCTTGGATACGCAAGTGGCTCAGTCATCGCAATAATGGACTCAACAATCTCCAACCTGGACATCTTCGCCTCTGCCTTCGTGCCCTGCAAGGGCACCGTATCTTAGCCAGGGTTCCTCGAACCCCCGGACTCTTCACCTCTGCCTTCGTGCCCTGAAGGGGCACCGCATCTTAGCCAGGGGTCCTTGGACCCCTGGGCACTTCACCTCAAAACGATCCACTGTCTCCCGACTCCCCCGGACACCGGACGCTTCTCCGCCTCAAAACTCGAGAGTGTTTGCTTCTGACTCTCCTGTTCTCGCCTCTGCCCTTGATCTCAAACTGATTTCCGAAACGAAATTACGATGCGAGCTTCCAACCCCCCCGGACGCTTCTCCGCCTCGCTACTCGAAACTCGCCACTCGCTTCTCGTCTCACCACTCAAAAACCACCCCCAACACCCCCCTCGGCGACTCCGCGAGCATAGTGTATATCTCCTGGCATGCTTCTGGTTTCGCCACATGGGTGATCAGGTCCTCTACCGGGAGCTTTCCCGATGCTATGAGTTTCATCACCAGTTTCCGATCGCGGTCCTTCGACCAGCGATAGTAGATGTGGTCCTGGTCGGGTGTCTTCGGTTGGTGAGCGCCCAGGATGCTGACCTCTCTGAGATGGATGTCCGAGAGGAAGTCCATTTCTACGCTTCCGCGGGGCGAGCCGAGGGCGACCATTCTTCCGCCCAGACACGCCAAGGGTACAGCCATTGGGTAGACGGCAGCGATTCCCGTTGCCTCGATGACCACATTCGCCCCGTCCTCGACACAGTGCGGTAGAACGGCCTCTCTCAGATTGTGGATATCTTTTGGATTCAGACAGACGTCGACGCCTCTGTTGCGAGATCGCTCGAGGCGAAAAGGGTCGAGGTCCACCGCTACGATGGGCGTGCCGCCGGACAGCCGGGCGAGCGTGGCGGCGAGCTGACCGACGATGCCCTGACCCACGACGACGACCGTTTCGCCGAGTTCGATTCTGGCCACCCGGATGCCGTGAATGGCGATGGCGGCCATGACCATGAATGCCGCTGATTTGGATGAGACGCCCTCGGGTACTTTTTGGTAAAATGATTGGGTTCCAGAGAGGATGCTGTGGCTGGCGTGCATGCCTTGTCCGGCAACCCGATCTCCTGGCTCGAATCCCTGGATCTCTTTACCGACTTCGAGGACTTTCCCGACATTGCAGTAGCCGGTACCTTTTGGGAAAGACGGTTTCTGACCGGGTTCTCCACCTTGAGTATAGTTGTGGATTTCAGTTCCGACACTTACGGCGGTGTATTGATTTTCGATCAGCAGTCCATCGTCTGGAACCTGGCCGATTTCGAGTGGTTTCACTTCAATTTTGCGAATGTCGGTACAGAGCAGTCGGCGAGCGTTCATTTCGATTCCTTCCAGCGAATCGCTTCGGTTGGGGTTCCTGACTTAACTGGGATCGATGGTCGCTTTAAGCAGTCTGAAGAAATTCCCGCCCCAGACTTTCTGGATGTCCTCTTCAGACAGTCCCACCTTGAGCATGCTTTGCGTGAGGAGAACGAGTTTTGATACGTCTTCCACAATCGGGATCAGTCTTCCCATGCCGTCATAGTCCGATCCCACCGCAATGTGTTCGATGCCGACGAGGTCAGCGACGTAAGCGATGTGCTTCGCGAGGTGGTCCGGCGTTGCACCTTCTGGATGTATGAATCCGGGCACAAAGGCGACACCCATCACGCCGCCGGTCTGGGCAAGTGCCTTCAACTGATCGTCCGTGAGACACCGCCAGTGGTTACAGAGGGAGAAGGCGGCGGTATGTGTCATGGTGACCGGCAGGGCGGAGTGTTCGAGTACTTCGTAGAAGGCCTTGTCGTTGATATGGGCAAGGTCTGTGATAATGCCCCTTCTGTTGCTTTCCTTCAGGACGGCCTTCCCGAATTCTGTGAGCCCACCTGCCTCCCGCCGTTCGGTTTCGCGATCAGAGGGTTCGCACGGTCCGAATGGACTCTTTGTACTCTGCAACATAACGGGGTCGTCACCGCCTTCGCCGTGTGTGATGCCGATACATCTGATCCCGAGGCGATGATAGAGTCCGAGGATGTCCAGTTCTCCTTCGAGCCATCTGCCCGCACCTTCAATGGTGAGGATAACGCCTATCTTGCCGGTGTCCCTTGCCGTCAGGACATCGGCCGTGGATTTGACGATCATCAGGTCATCAGGATATTGTTCCACAGATGCGAGGGTCTGTTCAAGCGTGACACGGATATTCGCGGTCGGGCCGTTGCCGATGATAAAGAATCCCGCATCGAATCCACCTTCGTGCATCCTGGGGATGTCCATGTGGTAAGCGGGGTCCCGCTTGCCCAAATCCATCGGACGCTCCCCACGCGCCACATGCTCTACAGGCGTGTCATTGTGTCCGTCAATGATGAGACATCGATCATGAACTTCCTGCGCCGCTTCCAAACTAACTTCAGCCATAGCCTAAGTCCTCTTCAAAAAGAGTTACCCTTCCAATCGGATCTCCTGTAACCATGCTTTTCCAGCTAATTCGCTCCGTGCGTTCGAGCGGGACCGAAGGTCCCTGTCGAGAACAAAGGCTCACAGAAACCATATCTGCCTCTTCTCGTATCTCGAAACTCGCCACTCTCCTCATTCGGATCTCCAGTAACCGTGCTTTTCCGGTCAACTCGCTCCGTGTGTTCGAGC
>CAVOEZ010000582.1:0-3552 GCA_963694355.1 Latescibacteria bacterium UBA2968
TCCTCACCCGGATGCGGTGGTTCCAGTACAAAGTCCAGAAGCGACGAGAGCTCCCGAGCCCAGGACTCAGACTGACGAAAAGCCTGAAGAGAATGACACACCTCTCAAACTCCTCCTCGCCAGAGATATTATGTCGGGAAATCTTGCTACACTGCCTCCCAAAGCCAGTCTTGCCGACGCCTGGGAGCTGGTCAGCAAGAAAGGATTCCGACACATACCCATTGTTTCAAGCGAGGGCCGGCTGGTCGGTATCGTATCAGACCGGGATTTACTCTTGAAGGCAGCCCTCGTCTCGGCATCTGACCAGCAGAGCGACTCGGGCTTCACCGTAGACGTAATCATGAAAACAAAAATTCTCACCGCCAGTCCCTACGCCGATATCCGGCACATCGCACGTGTTCTCTTCGAGCATCACGTCGGTGCAATGCCCATTGTAGATGAACAGGAAAAATTGGCGGGAATGATAACTCGGAGCGATATTCTGCGCGAATTGATCGAACACCACATCCCGGCCTGACACTGCATTTCACTTAATGGAAAACACAAAGGCGCCCGGAGATCATTCTCCGGGCGCCTTTATTATTTTTAGGCAATAAGGACATTATACAGCCGGCGTTTCGTTTCTACTCCAAGCCCGACTTGGCAACTACACGATCCGAGTGCTGTTTTTCCTGCTCGCGAAGGTTGGTTATAAGCGTACCCAGATCGGAGTTACACCCTTTTACAATCTCAACTCTGGCCTCTCGAATCGCCTGGACAACAGGATCCTTGACCATATCTCCCCCTTGATTGATCTAGCATCAGAACAAAACTCACACTGTCGCCGTATAGATATGCACATTCTGTGCCAACTTGCGACCAACCAGATATATCAAGATGTTTTTATTGCGCTTATACTTGTAAAACCCGCTTTCAACTCAAGTGCAATTCGCGACATTGTCTATCACGAATCGTATCATCCCCTAACGTTGTGATATAGAACAAAAAAAATCCGGTCACTAAGACCGGACATCTGAAAACCGATTGCCTGGAGAAATTGCATCAACCTTCGATCAACGCCTCGGGTGTTAGAATAATCGGCGTAGAAATACCCAACTCCTGATTCGTTTTCCGAAGTCGCATAATCACGCCTCCGTTCGCTATATTCTTGAAATCCCAGGTCAGCAGGTAGTCCATACTATAGACTGAGGCGTATGCCAGGTGCACCATATCCAGCCACGCGTCCTGACCCAGATTCAAATACTTCTGGTATTTCTGAACCACCTCCTCGACCTCGGAAGAGAGCGCAAGGATTTTAAAACTCTCGATCAGGGCCAACGTGCTGGACACTTCCTCCGACTCGCCAATTCTTACCTCGGAGATCACCGCCTCAGAAATGTAAATCTCATAATCCGTCCGCCAGTTTTCCCACCAATCGCGAGTGACCTGCTGATAGGCAGCAACAAGAAGATCCCGGCTCGGTTCGGACACGAGATGAGCCGGGATCGTAGACTCCAGATACAGTGTTGGCATATCGGACATTGTGAATCCCGTTTCGCAGGTTGTGTCACCCTTACTTTACGCTGAAGTATAGGCCACAACTTAAAACAGGACAAGGGCTCGCAAAATCCCAAAAAGTCATCTGCTCTACACGCCACCGATAGTAGAGAAAATTCTGCCAGAACACGTCAGGTGGAAACCGGCCCCAGTTTCTCCTGTAAAACCCGCAAACGAGTGCCAGAATTTGTTATCCAGATCTGCTTCGGACTAAAACATTGGCCAACGGCATTCATCCAACGGGTTTCGAACACCACGAACGCAGCATTTTGCCCCCGGTCCTGAAATGCGTATACTTACGATCTTGCAATTCTACCATACCCTATGACACCCCGGCCGGGACCATAGGAACGCTCAGTGAATCTTCTCCTCGCAGCACTCTTCATTTCAGCCTGCTTTCTCGCCTACGCCAACGGGGCAAACGACAATTTCAAAGGCGTTGCGACCCTCTTTGGTAGCCGGACTGCCGGCTACAAATTCGCCATCTCCTGGGCGACTGCTGCCACCTTCCTTGGATCGATCGCGGCCATATTTCTGGCATCAACTCTTGCGAAAAATTTCTCCGGCAAGGGTCTCGTACCGGACGAACTGCTGCTCGCCCCGGAGTTCGCAGTTTCAGTGGCTTTTGGCGCTGGTCTCACCGTCTTCCTCGCCACGCGGATCGGAATGCCCATCTCCACCACACACGCGCTTGTTGGGGCCCTTTTTGGTACCGGTGTGGTCGCCGCGGGCGATCAGATGAACTTCGCACGCCTGAGCGGAACCTTCCTGCTGCCGCTCATAGTGAGCCCCCTGATGGCAACCCTGGTCAGCACAGTCGCCTATATCGTCTTTAGACGGCTCCGTATCGCCTTTGGGATCACGAAAGAAACTTGTCTCTGTATCGGCCCCACAAAGGAAGGCGCGGCCAGTGCACCCCTCACTGTGGCGGATGAACAAGAATGCATCGAGATCTATCGAGGTCGATTCATAGGAATCAATGCCCAGAAGTTACTCGATGCAATGCACTACCTCAGTGCCGGTGTCGTCAGTTTTGCCAGAGGGCTCAACGATACACCCAAGATCGTCGGCCTCCTGATCGTGGTGAATCAGCTTCAGATAGAGTGGGGGATGATCGCGGTGGCGATTGCAATCGCCGCGGGCGGCCTGGTGAGTGCCAGGAGAGTCGGAGAGACAGTCGCCCGGAAGATCACCCCAATGAATCACGGGCAAGGGTTCACTGCCAACCTCATCACCGGTCTGCTTGTAACGACTGCGAGTATCCACGGTATGCCCGTTTCCACAACGCACGTCTCTGTAGGGTCCATCTTCGGAATTGGCCTCGTCACCGGGGACACTGACACAAAAGTCGTCCGTAACATCCTCCTCTCCTGGGTCCTGACCCTTCCAGCAAGTACGATCTGCAGTGCATTCACCTACTGGGTTTTCGGCATCATTTCCTAATCGTAAGCACTTATAAATACTTCGTTTATCCTTCGAGTAATTATATGAGAAACTCTTCATATGAATTTTCCCAGGGCTGGGAAAATTGGTCGCTGGTGGGCTAACCAGGTTTTCAGATGGAGAAACCTACCGTGCATGGACAAGGACACCGGAAAGGAGTCTTGTGACACTGGCTGCCTTCCCATCGTTCCCATCTCGTCTCCTACACGACTGCTTCCATATTCTCTGAGACCTTACGGCTTCTCCCCACGTCTTAGCCGCTGCTCTATATCATCGAGGCAAGGCAACAGATCCGCAATGCTGTCTACCACGTAATGAGCGCCCCGTTGGTACATTGTCGGATAAATCCTGTCCCTGTGTTTCTGCTTCACCTCTTCCGAAAAGGCATTCCATTCGTCCAGTTGCACGCCTACCTCATTCCCTGAGATCGCCAGACCAATCGCCCAGCATCCAGCATTCAGACCTTCCTCGATCCCCGTAAGCGTGTCATCCACCTTCACCACAGATTGCACCGGTGACAGATCCAGCTCGATCATATTGCGCAGGACCATATGCGGAAACGGCCGCCCCCTG
>CAVOEZ010000583.1:0-3549 GCA_963694355.1 Latescibacteria bacterium UBA2968
GTGTAATGAATGTGAAGGATTCCAGCAAGAGTGAACGCTGGCAAGTCTATTCAGGGTCAACAGTTGTCTAAAAAATATTTATGCAGAATCGCTTTCTTATCTGCAAATATTTTGAGGCCAAGGTGGAGACTGGTGCGGGCGGGTGAGGACAAGGGCCGCCTGTTCCGGGTCGTGCCGAAGGACTTGAAGATGCGGCCGATCGAGGACCTGACGGTATTGTCCTTGGTTGAGCTAGTGGCCGCGATGGACACCCCGAACGGCATTAAACGGGACTTGGTGCACATGGAGTTGCTCTTTCGCGCCGACCGGGCGACCGGGTCGGAACTGGAGGGACTGATACGACGCAGCGAACTGCCGGAAGTACGCGGCCAAGCACTGGCCGTGCTTTTGGGCCTCGGTGCGCCGAGAATTGTTGGCCGTGGTGTTGGCAAGCCCGGATGAGGGCGACCAAAAGGGGGCGCTGGTGAGTGCGTTGATCGCCACTGCCATCGCGACGCGGCATGATGTGGGTGGAGTGATCCGGAAGATTGCGGCAATGGGTGAACAGGAAATCGAGCCCTGGCAATTTGGCGCGGTAGCTGAGCTGCAACGATCACTCGGTCGACGTGGTATCACGCTGCGGGAATATTTTGCCAACGCCCCGATCGATCAGGCGGAAGTGCGGCAGACGATGCAAAATATCTATGCGAAGGCTCGGGACTATGCATTGGGTGAGACCGCACCTGATGCCGATGTTCGCCTGGCAGCGATCCAGTTGATGGGGGGAGGATTGAACGATCTCAGTGAAAACCTGTCGGTTCTCCTGGACCTGATCGATGCCCAGACTGAGGTCCGTCTCATGATCGCAGTCGTTGACGTTCTAAAGCGAGGGAAGGATCCGTTGATAGGAGACCAGGTCGTGGCCCGCTGGAAGAGGGCACCGCCCTCGATTCGCCCCCGACTGCTGGACCTACTGCTGCGCCGATCGCCCTGGACTGAAACGTTGGTGGAGGCACTGGAGCAGAATCACATTTCGTCCAGGACATTGCCAGCGGAGGTGCGCTAGCGATTGCTCACGCAAGCTGATGAAGTGATCGCGAAGCGGGCGGAGGCGTTGTTCGCCCACGGGCTGGCCAAGGATCGCATGGAGGTCGTGAAACGCTACGGTGAGGTGGCAGGGATGTCCGGCAACGCGTTGCACGGTGGAGAAGTTTTTAAAACCAATTGTTCCGTGTGCCATGTTTTTGTCGGCCTGGGCCAGAGCGTGGGGCCGGCGTTGAACGACTTCCGGAGCAAACCGGTGGAGGACTTGCTACTGGCCATCTTCAATCCCAACGCAGCCATTGAGTCCTCCTACACCGGCTACCTCCTGACGTTGAAAGACGGCAGTTCTCTGGCCGGTGTTATCAAAGAGGAATCGCCCGGCAGCTTCACTCTGATGCTGCCCGGTAACGTGAGCCAAGTTGTGTTGCGGAGCGACGTGGCGGAAATCAAAGCTCTGGAAACGTCGTTCATGCCTGAGGGCCTGGAGGCGACGCTTACCCTTCAGGATATGGCCGATTTGTTCTCGTATATCAGTGAAGCCGAAGGCGCGGTGGGTCCGGGCCGGGATTAACCCTCTGATTCCTACCGATTATGAAAACAGCAATGCCCTTCGCCTTGGCCCTTGTCACGGTATGTGCCTTCGTGGCCTGCAGCCGGACAAGGGAGTCGACTGATGTAGCCCTTCGGGACGCCCTGATTCACCACGCGTCGTTTGATTATTCCACACAGGCCGATTACAGTGTGGGGGACGGCACGCTCGTGCACGAGGCTCGCGACGAGAATACTGAAGGGAAACACTACGTGATTCGGTCTTCGGGATATCCGAAACGAAGATCGAGCGTGACCTTGGCTTAGGAGATAATAGCCATTAACATGCTTGAACAGGAGGAGAGCTCATTTCCCATATTTGTGACTTAACTCTTCTTATTCGCCTCAGTATTTCCTCTACTGGAATCCTCCAGTCTTTTCCCGAGGAAGCGATTCGTTAAGACGAGAATGTATGAAAGATTACTTCAATTGTTTCCGCCAGTGATATCTCTCCTATACCTAGACTGTAAACGATGAGCATTGGCCTCTTTACTGGTATTATACTTTCCTATTTTTCCGGAGGTTCCATACCGAGTTTCGCCAGCTCTGCGTCACGCCACTCTTCAAATTCTTTGAGAAGTTTAGGGTCGCTTGGTTTTGGGTAAAGATCGCTGGATTGGTAATTGCCCGTTGCAAATTTCGCCTTCGTCCAGACGTCGTGTAATTCGGTTAATTTGGAGGATCTTGCCACATCCGCAATCACACTTGCCGGTATAAAGGTGAGCCCCTCTCGATCGCCAAGTACGATGTCGCCAGGCATAACGGTTGTGTTCCCGATGCGAACGGGAATGTTGATACCGGTAAGCATGACGTCCGCCAAGGCGCTGACGTGAAAGCCACGTACATAACCGGGCATCCCTTGGGGAATGATGCCGTCCAAATCCCGCACCGCACCATCGATGACAAAACCGTTACCCGAAGCGGCAAAAACGGCAGCGGCAAGATTGTCTCCAACAAAGGTTCCTTCTTCAATCTTTCCGAATAGATCCACAACCAGCACGTCGCCCGGCTGGAGTTTGTTTATAACGCGTTGATTGTTACTGATTTTCTTTCCTTCACCCAAGGCATCTGCCTCGATAATGTCATTCACGTCTTTTCGCACAGGCATAAATTGTGCGGTAAATACACGACCAACTAGTTTCTTGTCAGGCTGGAGCAGCTTCCAGCCGTCGACCCATTGATTCGTAAAGCCAGCCCGACGTAAGGGGCCATAGACCATTTCGGAAGACGAATTCTTAAGGGCCTCAATATATTGATCGGGAACCTTGGGACGTCCGTCCTCAAATCGTTCAAACGGAGCGTCTGCTGTATACTTAATCAGATCTTCTTTGGAAAATCCGGATAGTTGTCCGAACAATTGAGCGGATGAAGTAGCCAGAAACAGGAAGAGGAGTAACGATGAAATACTAGATTGAAAGCGCATGAATGATTTGGATTCGGTTTGATTAATTTAATGACTCAAAGCTGCCTGAAGCATGGCCCGAGCATAGGCGACATTGTAAGAGAAACCAGCATAACCGCCTCCACCGGGATATCCAGTAGATGTGTGTGGATTTCCGCGATCGTAGTCCAATAAGCGAGGATGCTCGGGATAGATTCCCAACGTGTACTTCTGCTTAACAAGCTCCTTCATAACAGCGAACATGTCCGTCTTTCCTTCGTCAGGAAACACCTCTACGTAATCGACGGCCGGCTTATTTACAACGACGTTGCGGTAGTGCACGTGGTTGATACGGTCTCGCTCTCCCATGTATTTACAGACTTCAACAGGATCGACGTTGATTTCGCTGGTGACCCCACTGTGGTAGGTCATACCGTTGGACGGACTGTCGACTATATCAAGTAGGAACTTCCAATCCTCAAAAGATTTCATGATCTGATCGCTGCCTCGGCTTTGAGGAACCGGGGGATCATTTGGGTGAAGAGCCATTCGCACAT
>CAVOEZ010000584.1:0-3541 GCA_963694355.1 Latescibacteria bacterium UBA2968
CTCAGGAACGCTGGTTCGAATGGACCGCCTGCAGGCCACGCTACTCACATTTTCAGATCGAAATCTCGACGTGATCATGCCCGGATATACCCATATGCAGCAGGCGCAGCCCGTCCGGCTCTCGCACTATGCGATGGCCCTTTTCTGGATGCTAGAGCGCGATCGGGGACGCTTCGAGGACTGTTATTCACGTTCAGATCGGATGCCGCTTGGGTCCGGCTCTTTTGCGGGCAGCGCCTATGAAGTGGACCGGAACTATCTTGCACAGGAACTGGGTTTTTCGGCGCCCACAGAGAACAGTATCGACGCCGTGAGCGACCGGGATTATCTTCTGGAGTATTTGTCCGCGTCCGCCATTATGATGGGGCACCTCAGCCGGTTTTGCGAGGACCTCATCGTCTGGTCCAGTTCAGAATTCGGATTTGTAGAGCTGGACGACGCCTACAGTACAGGGTCCAGTATGATGCCGCAGAAGAAGAATCCGGATTCTCTGGAACTGGTTCGCGGTAAAACTGGAAGGGTTTATGGAAATCTCATGTCCTTGTTGACCGTGATGAAAGGGGTACCCCTTACCTACTCCAAGGATATGCAGGAGGACAAGGAGGCCTTCTTCGACACCGTGGACACCGTTTGGATCAGCCTCGAAGTGTTTACAGGCGCATGGTCGTCCATGAAAGTGAATTCGGAACGCATGAAGGCCTCGCTGGACGGGATGATTCTGGCCACCGATCTGGCAGACTATTTGGCCAGAAAGGGCCTGCCATTCAGGACGTGTCACCACGTGGTTGGCCGTCTTGTGAAACGTGCTGGTGAAACGGGAAAAACGCTGGTGGATCTGGATCTGGAGACCCTTCGGGCCGAGTCCGAGGTCTTTGAGGAAGATGTGGCCGAAATCTTGACAGCAGAAAACAGTACGTCGATGCGAAACATCCAGGGTGGCACGGGCCGAAATGCTGTTATGGCGCAAACTGCAAAAGGTTGGAATTTACTGGCAGAACGGATCAAAGAGACAGAATTATGAAACTGTTTAGTGAGCGGGATGTTCGCCGCCAGTTTGAAATGCTGCAGCACGATCCGGAATTTGGGCTGACAGAATTGAAAGCGGTGGATGGGGATCATGTCATTGGCATCGGGCTGTTCGACAATGTGGATGACTTTTCCTCCGAGTGTCTCCGCTACAATGAACTGGGCACCCTGTATGTGGGTGTGAATCCACGTTCACTTTCCCTGCTGGACGACTACGGTGGCTTAAAGAACAGGATGCGAACGCTCTTTTCTGACGTGGTCGAGGAGAAGGATGTCCCCTTTGTAACCGGACTTGCGATGAACAGCTCTGAGGGATTGTCGGAATCAGCCCGCGCCCTGCTGCCCGATGTTTCCATTCTGGGAAACGGTGATCTCTTCTGGCCGATGGATGAGCCTATTCCTGTTGAACAGGATGGAGAAATGGATGTTCGGAAGGCTATTGCGGCGTGGTTTTATGGCGATCCGGGACGGCCAATGGATATTTCACAATTCACCCGGGTGATGGGCACGGCCATTCCCGGAGGGAGCTGGCTCAATCGTCGAACAAGATTCAAAAAATTTCGACCTTTTATTCTGGAGGGGATTGCCTCCCGGATTATTGGGGAATAGCCTGGAACTTTGCTGCTTTCCGGGCGTCCATAAGCCAGGATAATGGAAAAAGGATAAGCCGCGAATGGTGTGCCGGGTGGGTCCCTCTCGACCCACCCTTTTGTATGGTTTTCCCAAGGTGACACATCCCAAAGTGGTCTCTTGACGATCCAATTTTTCCAGCTTACATTCAGGTTCGCGCCGGGCAGTAAACATCTTCTGAGGGGGTAGTTCCATGCTTCACAAATTCATGGCTGTTTTCATGTCCGCGTGTATGCTCTGGACCAGTCTGGCCGGTGCCGGCGAGGTGTTCGCCGCAGAGACAGAAAGTCCGGATGAGTCTGTAGCAAAGGAATCAGAAAAGGAATCGAAAAAGAAAGCAACAGAGGATGAGGAGAAGGAGGAGAAGCGACCCCCAGCCAATCGCACCATAGAGGGGATGAATGACGGTGATAGCTGGCGTATTGTAGATGTGAGAACCGTAAAAGGCAAGCTGGTTGTGATCAGTCCTGAGGTAGGCAGGGAGATAGATCTGGAAGAGAGTAATCGATATTCTCTTTTTCAGGGTCGAACGGTATTCAACGAACGGATCAAGATGCGGATTTTCGATATGGCCGTGCCGGGTCTGCAATCCGCAGTTTTCCTCACCCGAGGCAAGGACCGCTATATGGTTCGGGTCAAATACAGATCAGGTCAGGAAATTTCCAGCCGATCGATCCCTCTGGGTGACGCCGATGAACTTCGGAAAATCCGAGAGTATATCGAAAATTTCGATGCCATCAGTAAAAAGACATACAAACTGGAAACAGAGTCAAAGATTGCAGAAGATGCAGAATTTCCACAATTTACGGAGGAGGAGATCTCCTTTGAGGAGCGCCGGCCTCGATTCGGGCTGTCCAGGCGCATACCAGGTGGGGTGGTCCTGAAAGGCGGGGAAAAAGTGGAAGGGGAGCTTGTTCCCTCTTACGATGAAGGCAAGATCCTGATACAGACCAACATCGACACGCGCCGCGTTTCCGTGGACGACATTGAAAAGGTATTTATCAAGGGCGCAAGGAGTTCGGCCGCCGTGGGTACAGCGGTACAAGGTGGTATTGGTGGTGCGACCACTGGTGCACTCGTAGGTGCTTTGGCAGCGTGGCAATCCGGAGGTAACGCGAAAGAGACTGCGATCTTTGCTGGCCTGCTGTTCGGAGCGATTGGGTTTGTGAGCGGGCTGTTTCGTGGGGCAAGCCGCGGCAGGGGAAACAGGGAGTTCGTGCTGGGTCCAGTTGAGCGGCGGGGCGGTGGTGGAGATTCCGAGGAGGGTGAGGATCGGCGCAGAAGGGGGAGATAATGGAAGCAGGGGCCTATTTGACAATATGTATTCTCATGTGGGGTATGGCCATATTTACGATGAAACTCGCCGGCCAGGGTCTGGATCCAATGACCCTGGCCGTGTTCAATGCTGCGGGCCAACTGATCATTGGGATATTGCTTTTCTCTCGTGCGAACATCGGGATTGGCAAATACCATTTGATGGGGATTGCAGTCGGCGTGTTATTCGTTCTGGGTAACATGGCCTTTTACAAGCTGTCTCAGACCTCCCAGGTGAGCACTCTGGCGCCCATGACCGCGCTTCACATCGCGGTCCCGATCGTTCTGGGCATCGTTCTGCTCGGTGAGCCGGTTTCGGTTCGCAAGGGGATTGGTGTGCTTTTCGCTCTGGTTGCCCTCTATCTGCTATCGAATTCTGACAGTTAGGTTAACACCTCATTCCCGGGAAGGACTCAAATGCATCTCCAGACTTTCGATGGTCTTCACCCCGAGATCGATGCCTCCGCGTTTCTGGCGGAAGGTACATTTCTGATTGGGGACGTGAAGATCGAGCAGAATGCCAGCATCTGGTACAATGCTGTGCTTCGTGGGGATAACGAACCGATTCGGA
>CAVOEZ010000585.1:0-3535 GCA_963694355.1 Latescibacteria bacterium UBA2968
TCCTCCTGCACCATCCCTACGACTCGTTCCAGCCCGTGGAACAGTTTGTGGCTGCCGCCGCAAAAGACCCTGATGTACTGGCGATAAAACAGACGCTCTATCGCACCACCGCAGACTCGACCATCATGTCCGCGCTGGTCAAGGCGGCAGAAGCAGGAAAAGAGGTTACGGTATGCGTAGAGCTCAAAGCCAGATTCGATGAGGCGCCGAACATCAAGTGGGCCCGGCAGCTTCAGGACGCAGGGGTCTGCGTGGTGTATGGGGTCGTGGGACTCAAGACGCACTGCAAACTCTCGCTGCTGGTGCGAAGAGAGGCCGACGGCCTGAGAAGATATGCCCACATCGGGACTGGCAATTACAACGCATCTACAGCTCGCCAATACACAGACCTGGGTCTTTTGACCGCCAGAGAGGACCTCACAACCGATGTTGCGGAAGTCTTCAATCTGCTGACGACGCAGTCGGATCAGCCCCAGGTCAAAAAGCTTCTCCTGGCACCCTTCAATATGCACAACCAGATCATCAGCAAGATCCGGCGGGAAAGCAACAACGCGAAGGCAGGCAAGCCAGCAAGAATCGTCTGCAAAATGAATTCCTTGCAGGAGCAGAAGGTAATTCGCGAGTTATACAGGGCGTCTCAGGCCGGCGTTGAGATCGACCTCATCGTTAGAGGAATCTGCAGCCTGCGACCGGGAATACCAGGTGTAAGCGAAAGGATTCGTGTACGAAGTATCATAGGGCGATACCTTGAACACAGCAGAATCTTTCGATTCGAGAACAACGGAAATCCGGAAGTCTACATCGGCAGCGCCGACTGGATGCCCCGCAACCTGCTCCGGCGTATTGAGATTCTCTGCCCGATAGAAGATCCTGATCTGATCCGAAGAGTTTCATCTGAGCTCCTTTCCATCTGCCTGGCGGATACCGCCAAATCGCGTATGATCCAGCCCGATGGGTCCCACCGTCGAGAACCGTTGGAAAATGGGAAATTGTCCCTGTCTTCTCAGGATGCCCTCATGGCCATCGCCCATGGGGAACCTATCGATATCCCCGATATCTTTGCTCCCGGCCACGTCGGGGAAGTGGCATCTGGAAACGGCAAACCGGAGGAAGATCCGGACATACAGGCGTCTACGCCCGGCGAATGAATTCAGACAATAACGAAAAAGGGCTCGATCAGTAGATCGGGCCTTTTTTATATTCTGCGGAAAAGTTCCTGTACGGTGGCGTTCAGCCGCCCGCCTGCCGAAGCGCTCGCACAACTTTTTCCCCGAGATCTCCCATCACGAACGGCTTCGCCACGAATCCCGCCACATTCAACTCAATTGCACGAAACACATTTTGCCGAGATGGACTGGCGGTAAGGATCAGAATTGGTAAGCTGGCGGTATCAGGACTTGCACGCAATTCCTGACACACATCGAATCCATCTACCTTTTCCAGGCTCAAATCGATGATCGCGAGATCAGGGGATGATTTCCTGATTTGTTGAAGGCCCTCTTGTGCATTGTCGAAACAGTGATAGAAAATTCCCCGGTCGGCCAGCGCTCTTTCTACCATCGCCAGGGTCCCCCTGTCGTCATCGATCACTACCACTTCAGAAGATCTGCCCAGATTATTTGGATGGAGAAGTGCCTTGAACAGGATACGCAATCTTTCTGTGTTGATCGGCTTCACCAGATATCCCGCCACCTCCCGGTCGGTCAGTATGCTGACACCCTCTTCCGAAATGAAGCCGGTAATCACTACCACGGGCAGGTCTGCATTGTGTTGGTGAATGCTGTGCAACAGCTGCCATCCGTTCATTCCGGGCATTTGTAAATCAGTAAGCACCAGATCCACAGGTGTAGTCTGGCTCAACAGAACAGAAAGCGCCTCCTCACCGCCGCCTACGCCCGTTACAGCGTACCCATTTGCGCTGATCAGGTGGCAAAGGGTCTCCCGAACATCATCTTCGTCATCCACGACCAGGACGTGTGTTTCTTCTGGAGATCTCTCAGCCGAATGATTAATGGTAGACATGGATCCTCGAAGGGCTCTGTATGGCGCAAGACATTTGTGGACTAAGTTTCTGTTTCGTTCTTAGGTTTGAACGAAGCGTCGAAGTCCACGATTTCCTTGCCCTTCACATACGGTTTCGTTACGAATTGTTGTATACTGGCCATCTTTGTAACGATTTCGCTGATTCGTTTGCCCGCTTTCCGGAAGGTTTCGATCTGGGACCGGTTCGGGTCATCCTCATCCATCGTCATCAGCAGCAGCTCTGCGTTTCCCATAATTACGGTAAGGGGCTGGTTAATCTCATGGGCTGCTGCTCCAGCTGTTTGCGCCAGTGCACGATGGCGCTCGGACTCGACGAGATTATCCTGCAACTCAATGACCCTTGCGCCCACCTGAAGCCTGGCCTGCAGTTCATCGGGCTCCCAGGGTTTTGTAACATAGTCGTCGGCACCAGCCCGCAAACCGGTAATGATGTCTTCCTTTTGCCCTTTCGTCGTCAATAGCAGCACATACACCAGTTTGTCGGGCACCTCCTCACGGATTTTCTTGCAGACCTGGATGCCATCCAGTTCGGGCATCATCCAATCCAGAATTACCAGGTTTGGGGACTCCTCACCTTGCAGCACCCGCCACGCCTGCGCGCCATCGGTACATACGACTACCTCGTGGCCCCATTTGGTTAAAGTGGTTTTCAGCAATGTACGAGATACGGGTTCATCCTCGGCAATCAGGATTTTCATAGATTCTGCTCCTTCCCGGAAACCTGAACAAGCTTCTCCGATAGTCTCTCCAACGCCAATTCCAGTGTTTCCAGCGCTGCTCGAGATTCCGAGAGCTGCCCTTCTCGGCCCATCATCTCCAGTTTCAGCGCAGCATCGGTCGCCATCTTTGCATTCATATTGGCCAGGGACCCTTTGGCTCTGTGAGCGCTTCTTTCTAACGCACCGGCGTCCCCCTGGGCAACCGCGCCTTTAATGTCCAGAAGCACCTTGGGACTGTCCTCCAGGAATATGCCAATCAACTCATTCAAGAGGTCGCGATCTCCATCCAGCCGTTCCAGAAGGTCTTCTTGTGCGAATACCTCATCCCGGCTCTTCTCTTCTTTTGGTTCAGCAACCGTCATCTCGCTTTCCTCACCTGTTATGACACCGATAATTCTGAACAGTTCCTCCGGTTGCAGAGGTTTGGAAATATAGTGGTCCATGCCAGCCTCCAAACACACTTCTCTGTCCCCGGCCATCGCGTATGCCGTCATGGCGACAATTGGCAGATGACCGCCCGCTTCCGCCTCCCGGTTTCTGATCTGCCTTGTGGCCTCCAGCCCATCCATTTCAGGCATTTGGACATCCATCAGAACGAGGTCGTAGGCACGCTCCTGGGTCGATCGGACGGCTGCCACACCATCACCGGCAAGGTCCACATTGTGCCCTCTGGTCTCGAGCAGTTGTGCCGCAAGCCTTTGATTCACAACATTGTCTTCGACAAGCAGAATTTTCAAAGACTTCTGGTTCTCATTTAATAAATGTCGTGTCAC
>CAVOEZ010000586.1:0-3534 GCA_963694355.1 Latescibacteria bacterium UBA2968
AGCAAATGGGATTATATGGGCACGGTGCATGTCGCTGTGCCCATTTTCTGTGAAAGGAGAACATGTGATTCAGCTCGAAGCTCTTCTGGGGCAACTTGACGATCAGGTGGATGCATTGATGAGACGCCAGGTGCTGGATCACGGTCGTCCCGACTTTGGTGGCATAATCAACCCCACTGATGGAATGGCCGGTGGAACAGCAGTTAGCAGCGCCTCTGTGATGGGATACGCTTATCTGATGGAGGGCTCGAGATATTTTGGCAATGGCCAACTGGTTGAGCGCATCTCGTTGCTTGCGGATTTCGGACGGAAGGCACGGAGGCCATCGGGTTGCTTCGATCTCATTATCACCAATTTCGATTCGTCTCCCGACACTGCATTTCTTGTCAAAGCGATCGGACCGGTGGTTCGTGCCGCAAGGGAGGCGGCGGGCAGGGGGGATAAAGGGGCACACGAGATCGCAGAAACCCTGGGAGAAATCATCCAAACCGCGGTCCCGGGAATGGTCGCCGGGGGATTTCACACCCCGAACCACAGGTGGGTGGTCGTTGCGGCCCTGGCCATCTCTCAAAACCTGTTTCCGGAAATCGATGTGCATTCGACCATCGATGCTTACCTCTCTGAGACCATCGACATCAATTCCGACGGAGAGTATATCGAGCGGAGTACAAGCGTCTACAATGCAGTCTGCAATCGCGCCCTTCGAATGGCTGCAGAAGAATTGAACAAGCCGGAATTGCTTGAGGCTGTCCGGAAGAATCTGGACATGTCCTATCACCTCATTCACGCTGACGGGACCGTTGTTACCAGTATTTCCAGGAGGCAGGACAGAGCCGAACGTGTGGTTCCCGCAAGACTCGTGGACAGTTATTACGGCATGGCGAGACTGGATGGTAACGGGTTTTACGCGACCATTGCAGATTGGCTGTGCGCCAAAGGTGCAAATGAAATACCCTGGGCACTTCATCCGTTCCTTGCCCATCCCGAATGGCGTGAGGATGATCTGGAAAGAACACCCTTGCCCGAAAGCTATTCGAAGATGTATCCAGTTTCTGGCCTCTGGCGCGTACGCCGCGGCAGGGCGAGTGCTACCGCTACGAAAGGGTTGACGACGCCGTTCAGCCTGAAACACGGTCGCGTGGAATTGTCATCGGTGAAGCTCTGCGCAAGCTATTTCGGTACTTCACAGTTTCAGGCAGAATCGTTCGAGACGGGAAAAGGGAAGGTGGCGTTGAGACACCCGGGCAGAGGTTGGGATCACGATAGTCCGGGATATTTTCAACCATTGGGCCGCAAGGTGGAACCCGAGGCATGGGCATCCACGCGAATGGAACGGGAGTTCCTGCCGGTTCCACCTTTGGTCATCAATCTGGCAGTGGAAGAAGTCGAAGGGGGTTTTGATCTGCATACGACCACTTCGGAAGGGCTGGATAATGTCCCTTTCCAGATCGCGTGTAATTTTTTTCCAGGTGGTGAGTTCGATTCAGAGAGCACAGCTGTCCTGGGTCAGGCAGGGGAAACGCTGTTTTTGAAGCGGGGATTTGGGATTTACCACGTTGGTGAGGATGCAATATCGGTTGGCCCGGGCGCCTATTCGCATCGGATGTGGCAGATGCATAACAGCGAAAAGGCGCCGGAGTCGTTCCGTGTCCTAATTACCCTGGTAACTCCGGTAGACCGGGTGCTGGAAATCCGGTACGGGTCCTGGTCGACCGTTAGTGAGGCCATTGTCTCAGATCTGTGATTCGTAAATCGCATCGGCCAGTTCCATCGTCTGCAAGGCATCCTGGAAGCAGGTTTCCGGTTGCAGGTTCGACTGAAGACAATCGATGAAATGGTCGTTCACTGTCTTGTGCCAGCCGGTCTTCGGGATATTGATTTCCGGAATTCCAAATTTCCTGTAGTAACCCGTATCGTGTTCGGGTCCAAGACAGGGGAAAGACAGGGTAGGTTCCGTTTTGTTGTCCGAAAATATTCGACCCTCTACTTCGAGATCTCCGAAGCAGGAAATGCCCGGTGCGTGTATCTCCACAGTGAACATTCTTCGGCCGGACATCCAATTGGCAAGCAGGATGCCAGTTGCGCCGGTGGAGAACTTTATGATGGACTCGTACGCATTGTGATGCTGCGACCCGATCTTCCGGACATTGCTTGCGACACTCTGAACCTGGCCGCCGCACAGGTATCGAAGCGTGTCTACTGCGTGAATGGCATCCGAAGTGAGGATATCTATGCCGCCGCGTGAGTAAGGACCAGCACCGACCGCGTTTTTGTAAAACGAGGCGACCGCGGTGTGGACCTTTCCTGTCTCCAGGCAGGCGTGTTTGCCTTTTCGCACCACATCCGAAAATCTCCTGTAAAATACAACGCCCGTGAGCACTCCTTTTTTCTTCGCCAGAGTGGCCAACTGGCGGATCTGTTCTGTACGGAGTGAGGGCGGTTTCATGACAAAGGTGTGACAACCCCTCTCTACCAGATTCGCCACGATATCGAACCTGTCCATTGGGGGTACCGTGACATATACGGCTTCCAGCTCTGCATCCTCGACCATTGTGGCATAGTCGTCGTACTGAGCTAAGCCCACTTCCGCAGCCTTGTCTGCCAGACGACTCCCATGGTAATGCGTAATGGCCGTAAACGCGATACCTGGATGCCTCAACAGGGAAGGGAAGTGCAGCAGTCCGGCTGACCCACCACCATTGATTATCCCAACCCGGATCTTTCTGGAATCTGGAATTTTTTTGACAGATTTCTTTCCCAATCATCTCCCCTTATTAAGTCTTGTCATTGCCTCCGTAAGGTCTATTCCCCCGCACCAGAATTCGCTTGGGGTTCTCGATGTCCGTAAGTTCATCGACGCTGTGATACCCCATTGTCATACTCGTGCGGTTCTGGTCCGTCTGGTTTTGTCCTACACCGTGCATAATCATACTGTCGGTGATGAGCATGCCCCCTTTCGCCATGGGAACCGGCACTGTTTGATCCAAAAGTGTCTTCGTCCACGCTTTGTCATACAGCCGGCCCTCTATGCCGGGGAAATGGTGCGATCCGGGCACAACCAGGGTGGCGCCGTTTTCCACTGTGGACGCCTCCAGATAGAAAATGACGGTGAAGATTGTCCGGGACCACTGTTTGACGTCGCGATGGAGGCCTTCCTCCCGGTTGCCGGATGCCGGCCGGAGGGTGGCGTGATTGTGGCGGTTCTTGATTAACTCAATGTGGGGTCCCAGCAGAGACTCAAGCGGATCGAGCACCAGATTGCAGGAAGCTGTTTTAAGAAAAATGGGGTCCCTGTCTATCACTTCGGAAAGGCGCACTGCTCGTCCGGAACTGTCGCGGACAACCGGTTCGACTTCATTGGCAATGTCCCTGGCAATCGTATTTTTCAGGGATTTTACCGTTGCTGCAGGCAAACACTCTCTAATTTTTAGATAGCCACTATGGCGGAAGTGGTGGATCTGCTCCCCGGTCAATGACATGCTGTGGGCCTCCAGAATTATTGAAAAGGGTGAGCGTGTCCCGTATATATCCGTT
>CAVOEZ010000587.1:0-3524 GCA_963694355.1 Latescibacteria bacterium UBA2968
TGTTTATGGCCTCTTGCTCAGTTCAGGCAGAGGGTTGATTCTGTTCACGCCTGTAACGCTGCTCGTCCCTCTGGCGATCTGGAAGAGCCTTCACGCGAACAGAAGTGAGGCTTTGTTGTTTTCTTGTCTTATTCTCGAGCATCTCCTCTTTTTTGGTGCGTACGGAATATGGCATGGGGGATCTTCATGGGGTCCTCGTTTTCTGCTTCCTGTTGTGCCGTTCATGCTGCTTCCTATTGGATTCCTTCTGGATCCTCCAGGTCCAGTCAGCAAAGTCGCAAAAACACTGGGCGTCTCTGGATTTCTGGTCCAATTGCCCGTTGTAGTTACCAATTACCATCTATTTATCCGGTTCCTGACTGACACAAAACCTGGATTCTACCTGCAACCCGAAAGCCAGCTCTTTTCACCTTATCTTTCGCCCATCATAGGCGCGTATTATCAAGTCGCCTCTGCAGTATCGGAATTCATCACAGGTCATGGCCTGCCCTATCCGGTGCCTCCCACGGTCAACGGGATGTTCTCAGACCTGTCTGCCTATGACCAGATCGACCTCTGGTGGCTAAACGTGCTCGGTTCGGGATACATCGGTAGTGGTGCTTCCGCCTGTTGCATCATCGTGGTGCTGTTTCTCGCTGTGGGAGCAACGATTTCGTGCGTACGTGTCGTTCGGCGCGCATGACCAGTGGGATCTATAATTCAGGGAACAACTTGCTGGAGTAATAATGGCTTACAAGAAACTCAGCATCCTCATGCCCGTTTACAATGAGCGGTATTATGTCCGCCAAATCGTACACCAGGTCCTCAACGTACCACTGCCCCGGCAGTTGGAACGCGAACTCATCATCGTGGACGATTGCTCAACGGACGGCACGCGAGCGGTTCTTGAGGATCTCGCCAGGGAACACCCTGAGCAGATAAGGCTCTATTTCCAGGACCAGAATCAGGGCAAGGGGGCGGCGATCAGATCCGCCATCCAGTACGCCACGGGCGAAATATCTGTCATTCAGGATGCAGATCTGGAATACGACCCTGAGGACTATGGAAATCTGCTCAGACCGATTCTGGAAGGAGATGCAGATGTAGTATTCGGCTCTCGGTTCCTGACTGGAAATTACCGAAGAGTCCTGTTCTACTGGCATTCGGTGATGAACAGGATGTTGACCACGTTGTCCAATATCTTTACCGATCTCAATCTGACGGATATGGAAACGTGTTACAAGATGTGCAAGACGAGCCTGTTGAAATCCATACCCATCCGATCTGACAGATTTGGCATCGAACCGGAGTTGACAGCGAAATTCGCAAAGAGGAATTGCCGGATATACGAAGTACCGATATCCTACAGAGGCCGATCGTACGATGAGGGAAAGAAGATTACGTGGTTCGACGGGATAAAGGCCGTATTCGTCATTCTGTATTTCTGGATTCTGGACGATATTTACGAAAACCGGTATGGACATGACATCCTGCACAGTTTATCCAAGGCTCAGCGGTTTAATGCCTGGATGGCTGAAAACGTGAAACCTTGGGTAGGTGAATCGGTTCTTGAAATCGGTGCAGGGCTTGGGAATATGTCAGCAAAACTCATCCCCAGAATTGAATACACCGCCACCGATCTGGATCCGTTGTATCTGGAGTATCTTGAGAATCGCTTCGGAAACTATGAATGGATGGATATTCGAAAACTCGACCTCCAATGTGGCGAGGATTTCGGGGGGCTCCGAAACAGATACGACACCATTGTCTGTTTGAATGTACTTGAACACGTTCCCGATAGCGACGCGGCCGTCGAGAACATGTACTCGGCATTGAAACCCGGTGGCGCGGCCATCATTCTGGTTCCTCAAGGAAAATGGCTTTTCGGGTCGCTGGACAGCGTGCTGGAACATTGCCAGAGATACAAAAGGGAAGAACTCAAAGACAAATGCAAGCGGGCGGGATTCGAGATCGATCGAATCTTTTCGTTCAACCGGGTAGGCGTTTGGCCCTGGTTTCTGAACAGCAGGATCCTCCGCAGGAAACGATTCAACAGAATCCAACTGAAGTTCTTTGACAATATGGTGTGGCTGTGGCGAAGGATCGACAGATTGTGGCCCTGGCCAGGCCTTTCCCTGATCTGCATTGCCAGGAAACCTCTCTCGCCCGAATCTGAAACGTCAGCGGAGACAGGAAGGGAAGAAAATTGATGCGGACGCTCGACCTTGGATGTGGCTCAAACAAGACCCAAGGCGCCTTGGGTGCAGACCTGACAAAAGGTTCGGATGCGGACGTGATCGCTGACCTGGATCACATTTACTACCCATTTAAAGACTCATCTTTCGATCGTATTATTTTCAACCATGTCATCGAACATCTCACTGACGTTCCAAAGGCGATGGAAGAGATTTGCAGAATCTGCACCCCCAATGGAATCCTGCAGGGGGAAACACCTCATTTCTCTTCTTCGGCTTCTTACACCGACCCTACCCACCGGCACCATTTCAGCATCCGCACATTCGACTTTCTGGCATCTCCCGGACAGGTGAACCATGGAATTCTGAGACGGGTTCTTTGCAAACTTTACAGACTCGACGAATTGAAGCATCGTCCCAGAGTAGTAAATCAGTTTCAAAAGATCGAAGTGCGCCTGCGGTTCAATCCGCTCTTCAGACGGGTGGGGATCGAGTGGCTCGCGAACATCTACCCTGAACTCTATGAATCTTTCTTCGCCTTCATTTTCCCTGCAAGGGATATCGTATTTCGCCTGAAAGCACTCAAATAAGACTGGGCCGCTCCTGACGCCGAGGAAACTGTGAACACAAAAAGGTCATCCAGACAGAGGAAACACCCGGTCAAACACGTTGCGTCTTCCACAGACGGAAACTTGATCTGGGGAAAATTTCGCGTATTTGCCACATCCAACTGGGCACCTGCGGTATTCTTCCTGCTGCTCAGTCTGGTTTACTTCTCAGGGTTCGTATTCTCCAATGACGTGGTCCGGGGGTTGGATACCGGCGATAATTTCCACCAGGGTAACGAACCCTTCCTGGAGAAACTGCACAACCTGATCGTACCTGAAAACTGGAACAGGTATATGGGAGGAACCCCAACCTCCGGCACCAGACAGTGGCAGTACTTCCTTCCTTTGCACCTGACTTCTCTTTTCACAAGTCACCACCGATACCTGGGCTGGCGATACCTTTTCGCCATGTTCTCCGCCGGCTATTTCATGTATCTCTGCATCCGCGGATTCGGGCTCCGTCCCCTCACTGCGCTTGTAACCGGAACCGCCTACGCATCGGCGCCGACCCTGATGACCTTCATCTACGCGGGTCAGGACTCAAAAATGTTGGTCATCGCGCTGTTTCCTCTCATGGTCTGGGGACTCTACAGGGGACTCGAAACACTTAGACCGATTTACTTTCTGCTTGTTTCGCTGGGCATCGGCCTCGGGATCTACACACCGCATTTGCAGCTCGTATTCTATGCGCTTTGGGGACTTGGAATTATCTTCCTCGTGAGCGTCATCTCCTACTACAGAA
>CAVOEZ010000588.1:0-3515 GCA_963694355.1 Latescibacteria bacterium UBA2968
GGAAAGTTTATTCCGGTGGCAACATTGGTGGTTCACTATTGAGTGAACTTGAATCCATCTCCACGGACAGTTTGGTTGTTCTGGAGTTGTCCAGTTTTCAACTGGACCGTCTGGGAGACCTGAACTGGAGCCCTTATTTGGCCGTGGTTACGAATTTCACGCCAAATCATCTGGATGTGCATGGTTCTCTGGAGGCCTATCGCACTGCGAAAAAGCAAATCGTTCTGAATCAGAACCCGGACGACATCACAATCCTGAATGAGGACGATCCCGAAGTGAGGGAGTGGGGCAAGGGGAACGCGTTCCGATTCTCTACGGAAGGTCCGGTCTTGCGCGGCACTTACGCATCTTCAGGAAGGATCATTCACAACCTCTCGGGAACCACCGTTGAACTCTGCGAGACCGATTCTCTGAATCTGCCGGGAAAACACAACCTGCAGAATGCGCTTGCCGCGACCTGCGCCGCCCTCAGTTTGGGGGTGCCCAATGCCTGCATTCGGCCGGTTCTGGAGAAATTTGAAGGCGTTGAGCACAGATTGGAATTTGTTTCAGAGGTAGGCGGTGTCCGTTTCCTGAATGACTCGATTGCGACCAGCCCCGAAAGGACGTTGGTTGCGCTGCGTTCCGTATCTGGAAGAATTATTCTGATAGCAGGTGGTTACGACAAGGGCCTTGCATTTGATCAATTGGGGATCGACATCGGTGAACGCGTTTCACACCTGGTTCTGATTGGTGCCACCGCCGGCGCGATTGCAGCTGCCGTACCTTGCGACAAGCCGACCACGATCCATTGTGCAGATTCTTTGGAAGGCGCAGTTGAGATTTCTGAAGCGGTTGCCAGGGAAGGCGATACGGTGCTATTTTCCCCGGCAAGCGCAAGCTATGATATGTTTCGGAATTTCGTGGACCGTGGGGTTCGATTCAAGGAACTGGTTTCCAATATTGGGCCCAAAGATGGCTGATGAATACGATCTTCGAAGCATTGCACCGACTGTCTCCGACATTTTGGGGGTTCCTGTCCCATCGGGCTCCGAATCAGGACCGATAGGACGGGTAACGAGTGACTTACGTGGTGCAGATCGACTGGCGCTGATCGTCCTGGATGGGCTGGGAAGTGTCGTCTGGGAACACGCCAAGGCTGAGCTGCCTGTCCTTAGTACGCTGGCAGAGTTACACCATATGGAGATCCAGTCTGTGTTGCCCTCAATGACCTACATTTGTCTTTCTACTATGGTCACTGGGGTTTCTCCCGAAACTCACGGGATCGCAGATCTGGAGAGTATGGTAGCGGCCACACAGTCATCCAGCCTGGACACGGTGTTCGACTCCGTCAGGGGGACAGGACAGAAGACGCTGCTCGCGGTTCATGAAAGGGACGTGAAGGGTGTGCCGGTTGCACGCTTTGCGGATCGCGTTGTGCTTGCAAAGGAACCGAATGATGACGAAATCTATTCACAGGTTCCGGTCGAAGCAGAGCGATACCGACCCTCGTTCCTTTTCGTTCATCTCCTGGATATCGACGAGGCGGGACATCGATACGGTCCTTACTCTGAAAAGGTAAAACAATCGGCTAGGGTGATGAACGGTCGCCTTGGCGATCTTTTATTGCGCCTGGCCGGATGGGGTTATGCGGTTATTCTGGTAGCCGACCACGGTATGCATGAGGCGCCGGAGGGGGAGGAAGGTCGTGGTCAGAAGGGTATCCACGATGGGTCTGTGGAAGAGGACCTTGCTGTACCTTTTATCTGGGCCACCGCGGCGGAGGTTCAGAGATTTCTGCAAGCTTGACGAAGCTTTTGGTAAACACAAAAAAAGGGAGGAGACCGGTCATGGTTTCCTCCCTTTTCAATTCAACGCACGATTGCCCTGGCTACTTCAGCCACTTTTAGAATATGGGATCAGTCGTCGGCCTCTGGTGGGATGCCGGAGCTTCCCGAGTGCCTTTTCCTTGATCTGCCTGACCCTTTCGCGCGTCAACCTGAACTGAACGCCGATCTCTTCCAGGGTCATCTCCGTGGATCCACCCAATCCGAAATAGAGACGAATGACCTCTCGTTCCCGGTCTTCGAGCGTATCGAGTGCCGCGCCAATCTCGAATTCAAGGGAATTCTTGAGCATCATCCGGTCCGGTGATTCCTGGTTCTCGTCCGGCATGATCTCGAGCAAGCTGTTTGCGTCGTCGTCTCCAAAGGTTGCGTCGAGGGAAAGGATTCGCTGACCACTTGTGAGCGTGTCGACTACCTGCTCAACGGAAATCCCGAGTTCCTCCGCAACTTCCTCTTCATCTGGCCTCAAGGAGGTTTCCTGCTGGCGAGAGTTCGTATATCTGGAAATGCGCCGCAGGAGATCCACTCTGTTAAGTGGCAATCGTACAACCCGGGAATGCTCGGCCAGTGTCTGGAGAATCCCCTGACGAATCCACCAGACTGCATAGGAAATAAATTTGAAACCCTTGGTCTCGTCGAATCTTTCGGCGGCAGTTATCAGGCCAACATTACCTGCGCTGATGAGATCCACGAGCGGAACCCCTTGATTTTGATACTCCCTGGCCACGGTGATCACAAATCTGAGGTTCGCCTCAACGAGTTTTGCACGGGCATCCATATCACCTTTTCTGATACGGCGTGCCAGAGACACTTCCTCCTTTGAAGAGAGTGGCTGGGAACTTGCCACGTCCTCAAGATAGCGATGGAGGGAATCTTTTACATTTGCAAAGGTCGTTCCGTTGATTCTCGGCAAGGAAATTACCTCAATAATGAGCTGATGGGTGGTTGGGGAAATTCATTACAGGAGGGGAATCACTGGTCTGATGCCCCAATATTTAGGGTTCAGCGCACGTTGTCAAGCGGAATTGGGATGGCCTTTGAATGATCTTGTGCGATATTCCGGATTCAAAAAAAAACTCCTAACCCCTTTTAAGTTATCGCATATACCCCTCGAAAGTCAACCCTGCCAGGAAAAAAACAACATCAGGTACCCGCCAGTTGCCATCTTGACAAGCAGGTTGGTTTGGCATACTTTGGAATCTCTCCGGTCCAACCCGGAGCTTTCGAGGATCACAAATTCGTAAATCCAGAATTGATCTCTTATTCTTCACGAAGGAGTAGATCGTGGATCCACTTATCGACCGGAAATACCTTTTTGGCCTGTTGGAAAAATTGATGCTTGCCCACGCCCCTCCCGGGTGCGAAGGGGAAGTGGATGCCATTGTAATTGACGAGGTCGGGCCGATTGGCGAAACAGTCTGGCAGGACGCGGCCGAGAGTATTGTTATCCATGTCAAGGGGACATCTGCAGGTCCGCCTGTTGCGGTTACTGCACACAAAGATGAAATCGCTTTGATGATTACAAGGGTGGAGCAGGATGGTCGACTTCGTGTGCGGCCTCTAGGTGGTATACATCCCTGGGCAGTAGGTGAAAGTCCAGTAGATATCCTGGGGGCCGGCGGAATTGTTCCCGGAGTACTCTCAGTTGGATCCAAACACGTTTCGGAGGCTAGTCCTGCTGGTACTCTG
>CAVOEZ010000589.1:0-3505 GCA_963694355.1 Latescibacteria bacterium UBA2968
TGCCAATGAAAACGCTTCGAACGGTCGTAGTCGGCCTCGGCCGAATCGGTTACCGAACCCACGTGCCGCGAACCCACGAGCACCCGGGATTCGAACTGGCTGCTGTCGTGGACCCGCTTCAGGAACGTCTCGACGAAGTCCATTCCGAATACGGCACGCCCGGATATACAGACCTCGCAGCGTGTCTTGACACGGAAAAACCCGACCTGGTCACCATTGCATCTCCCACGCTCTTCCATACCGACCAGGCCATCCTTGCGTTCGAACGAGGATGCGATGTTTTCACCGACAAACCAATGGCGCCCTCTCTCGCCGAGGCGGACCGGATGATTGAAGGAATGAATCGCACCGGTCGAAAACTGATGGTCTACCAGCCGCGCCGGGCCGACGCGGACATTGTTGCACTCGAAACAATCCTCAAGAGAAATCTCCTCGGCCCCATTTATATGATCAAGGCCACACGCTGCAATTACGCGCGTCGTCACGACTGGCAGGCCTTCCTCAAGAATGGCGGAGGAATGCTCAACAACTATGGCGCCCACGTCATCGACCAGGGCTTGTACCTCACGGGAGAAAAAGCCACACACATCTCCTGCACACTCCGCACGATAGCCGCCCTCGGTGACGCGGACGACGTCGTCAAAGCCGTGTTCGAAACAGAATCCGGTGTGATCGTAGACGTAGACATCAATATGGCCACGGCGCACACAATGCCTCCGTGGCACGTCCTGGGTAAATACGGAAGCGCGGTCCTCACCTCGGGCATCTGGAACGTGAAATACTACGACCCCGCCAAACTCGAAGACGTGGCCATACAGGACGCCCTGGCGGCGCCCGGACGAAGTTACTCCAGCGGAGAGGTCATCCCCTGGCAGGAAACAACTGTAAATGTTTCGGACTTTGAACCCGTCAACTACTACGACAGGTGTCACGAATACTTTGCGCAGGACAAGGCGCCTTATGTATCGATCGATCAGTCCAGAGAGTTGATGCGAGTCCTGGAAGAATGCCGCAAGGACGCAGCGCGCCAATCGTCCTGACGCTCACCCTAGATTAGCTGCCGAGATGGCCGGCCATCTCGGGAACCAGATACTGGAGCACCCGCCGAAGCGATCACGTCCTGTCTTCCCCCTTCCCGCTTCGGAAAACAGATCCTGAGCGAACCCGAAGCGATCACCGCCTGTCTTCCCCCTTCCCGCGCCGGGAAGGGGGACCGAGGGGGTTAGGTCCCCCCTCACCAACCAACCACCACAATTCCACACCTCACCACAGGATCACTATTGTCACACTTCACCCAAATTCTCCCCAGCCTCTATCGCTTCAAAGATCTTGTAAACGTCTACGTGATCGTCCGCAACAATCGCGCCCTGGCAATCGAACTCGGCCGGGCACGCGTACTCAACCACCTGTCAGAACTGGGCGTCGACCAGCTCGATTGGGTGCTCCACACGCACCATCATCGAGACCTGTGTCTGGGCGACTCCAAAGCGGTCCAGATGGGCGCCGAACTCGCCGTCCCCGCTGCCGAAGCGGCTCATTTTGCGGACGCTGAAACGCACTGGCGAGACTGGTACATTTACGTCAACTACGACCTGCGCAACAGATACGACGCGCTTCGCGAAAGCGTTCCCGTCTCAGCGGAACTCATTCCGGGAGAATCATTCACCTGGGAAGATCTGGAATTCCGAATTCTCGAAACGCCTGGCCATACAGCCGGTTCCGCCAGCCTGCTCCTCGATCTCGATGGGAAAACCCTCTGTTTTTGCGGCGATACCATTTCGGCCCCCGGAAAAGTGCCGACCATTCACGACTTGCATTGGGGATATATGCCGCCGGGCAGCGGCATTCCCGAACTCTCGAAATCGTTGGAATCCATCCTGGGCGAATCTCCCGACATCCTGCTCCCGACCCGGGGTGAGCAAATGGATGACCCGGCCGAGGCGATCGGATTACTGCAGGAAAAACTCCAAACTGTTGAAAACCATCTCAAGCCGAACCACGGAGGTCGAAAGGATCAGGGGCTTCACCAGGTCAACGAGCACATCTGGTTTCTGGGGTGCACCTCCTACTGCATCATGCTTCCGAACGGCCACGGACTGGTTTGGGACTACGGCTATGTCCCTCGCGAATCGATCGATACCCTCAGACGAGACCACGGGCTGAAGCACATCGACGCGGTCGCTGTCAGCCACTACCACGACGACCACGTTTGCCGCATACCCGAACTCGTCCACACGGTGTGCCGCAACCAGGAGCCTCGTCCCGAAGTATGGGTATTTGAGAATCAGGCCGAAATCTACACCGATCCCACCCGCTTCAACATCCCCTGCCTCTGGCCCACGGCAATCCCGCACGACCGCGTAGTGGCTGATGGAGAAGTGGTTGACTGGCACGGCGCCAGACTCGAATTCTTCTATATGCCTGGCCAAACGGATTGGCACTGCGGAATGGTGGCCGATGTCGAAAACAAACGCTACGCATTCACTGGCGACAACCTCTGGAAGCCAGGCGATCCGGACCGGTTGCCCAACGGCCCGGTCATCTGGCGCAATCGGCAAATCCTGGACGGAGGAACCCTCCTCGGATTTCGGAAACTGCGAGAACTTTCCCCTGATGTGATCTTACCCGCACACACCGATCCTGTCGAACCGGTCACCCCCGAATACCTCGACGCCATCGTATCGTGGGCGGAACAGATCAAACCGATGATGAAGGACCTGATCGACCAACCGGATCCGGAATTCGGCTGCGACTGCTTTTGGACCCACTTTCACCCCTACCGTCGGATCCTGTCTGCCTCAACCACGTCTTTCAAAGCCCGGATCATCCTTCGCAATCATCACGATCACGAAGCGGCCCTGAAACTGACCCCCGCTCTCCCCACGGGCTGGTCGTCCGTACCAGCTACTATCGAAACCACAGTCGCTGCCAAGTTCGACAACACCTTTGAATTCGCAATCACACCCATCGCCCTTGAGCCAACCCAACGCCACGTCCTGTCGGTAAATGTGACACTAAACGAAACCGACCACGGCGAACGCTCTGAAATGATTATCGACGTGGAATAACGCGCATCGGCTCCACGCTCTCAAGGGCGGAACACAAGGGTTTGCCTTTGATTCTGCTTCTATCGACTCTGCTCTTGAATTTCATTTGGGTTCCGCCACCAAATTCCGATATTGCCTCCCGACTTCCCCCGGACTTCGGACTTCGGACTTCGGACTTCGGACTTCGGACTTCGGACGCCTCTCCACTTCGCAACTCGCCACTCGAATCTCGCAACTCGGAACTAGCCTTTATGATTCCCTTTACACACCACCTATGCTCTTACATCGAAACTCCTTCCGTGACCAATCAACCGAATGGCGACCTCGTCTCGCTGCTGAACACCTGGTTCACCAAAGCGAACTGGTCTACCCTCACTCTCGAATCATCGTCTAACCCCGGCCTGCTCAACTTCGTGGCTCATATCGGTCCACTCGAAAACCAACTCGTCATCAACAGC
>CAVOEZ010000590.1:0-3502 GCA_963694355.1 Latescibacteria bacterium UBA2968
TCCATATATGCCTGGGCGCAGTCCTCGAATGGCACGATCGGGTCCACCAGATCATCAGCCTCGAGCCGGCCTTCGGTCAGCAGCGCCAGTGACTCGGATCTGATCCGTGCGAAATCCCAGCCGAAATCGATCTGCGGTTCGCTACATGCTCGACTCGAAACCATCCGGATCCGGTTTCGGTGCCACTCGCCCGAAAGCAGCAAACCTTCCATCGGTTTCGAATAGTAGGCAGTGGACACAACGGTACCCTGATAGCGGGTGGCGCGCAGGGCGTCATACAGGGCGTGTGAAGACCCGCTTGCTTCCACAGATACATCCACTCCTGTATTTTCTGTCAGGGTTTTGATCTTTTGTCCTGCATCTATATTTTGAGGATCCAGGACAAGATCCGCCCCATGACCTGCAGCCAGCGCCCTGCGTTTCTCGATGGGATCCACACCGGCTACCCATCTGGCCCCGGCAATCCTTGCGGCCTGGATCAGCATCTGACCAATTGCGCCCAGTCCAAAAACAGCCACACGATCGCCGAGTCGCACATTGCCATCCCGAATTCCTCCTACCGCGAAGTCTGCAGGGTCCCAGTACATCAGACTGGTCCCTGAAATCCCCGCGGGTTTCACCAGAACCTTTTCAGGCCTTGTGGTATGGGTTTCTCTGACCGGAAAATGACCAAAAACCAGATCTCCCAACTTTAGAGAGGTGACTTTCTCGCCCAATTCCAAAACCCTGGCCAGACACATATTCCCGAGGGATTTGGGAAACGTGTCCGCAGCCATCTCGCCCCGTGTGTGCAACCGCAAATCCGGATCCCACCGGTTGGACATGTCCGCAGAATCACCCTTGAAGATCCTGAATTCAGTGCCGTGCTTGACTGAACTGAACACGCTCCCCAGTCGAATCTCACCCGGCTGAAGTGGGACCTCTTCGTACTGTTGCATAGCCGCCACGCCCGGGCGCTCAGCGATCAGTTCCAGAGGCATGGTGGCACCTTCTGAAGAAGGGCTCGAGCCGTCTCGTCTTCCGCTGAAAAGGTTTGGCAACAGATCAGGTTCAAACCAAATCCTCCCATCGATGATTGAAATCGCGAACCGGCCAGTGGAACCGGCGAGCAGAAACGACCTTCAACTGCCGCTCGACTGAAGCACGGTTTCCCGACTCCTTCTAAGTGCATCCAGCGGGTCAGGAAGCGCCGGGTTCAACTCCAGGCTCACCGGACCGTCGTAACCGGTATCTTCCAGCGTGCGCAACGTCCGTGCAAGTGTTCGCCTGTCCAGAACACCATCCAGAAGCGCCAGATGGAGATCTCCAATCCCGTCATTGTCATCCAGGTGGACATATCCGAGCAATGGACCGGCGTTCTCGATCGTATCCGAGGGATCTTCACCGGTAATTTGCAGGTGCCCGGTGTCCAGCAGCAGGTAGAGATTCGGATGATCGAGGGCACGAACGTATTCGAGCGTGCCCTTCGCAGTCGGCAGCGCCTTGCCAGGAAAATGCTCCACGCATAGTTTCATACCCAGAGACTCGGCCCGATCAGCGGCAGCAGTAAGAACACGGGCATACCTGTCGAGTGCATCCCTTTTCCCATCTACCTCGGGGACCACATAGGCCACTCCAGCACCCAGAACGTGCCCATGATCCAGTGCGCGGCAAAGGTGGTCCAACGAGCGATCCGCATCCGCCTGAGCCACGGCGTCCATTTTTGCATTTTCTCCCAAACCGAAGGAGGTCCCTACGCATGAAACGCCCAAACCTTTTTCGCGAAGCAGAATCTTTGTGGCATCCGATTCGAAATCAGAAGGTCGAACATCCAGGTATTTAAACCCGAGATCGGCCAGACTGCTTATCACTGCCTCATCGTCTCCAGAGAGTGCCCACACACAACAACTCAACTTCATCCTGATCCTCCGGTTATTCCTGATCGGAAAGGGGTTCACACCTGCCCTTGAACCTCTAAGATTCCCTCACTCGGACGCATCGAACCTGACCACATCTGGAATGAGTATCTCGTCTCCAGCCCCTGCCATCACGATCACATAACGCGGGCACGGGTCCCCTTCAGCGACTGGAAAATCTGCCATTCTGAGATCCTTGCGGTCCAGCCGCCAGCCGCCTTCTATCTTTTCTACCAGCCTCCCGACAAAGCAGTACTCGCTGTTGAGCAGGGACATCCCCACAACTGCGTGTGGATTCGCTGCAGTCGAGAAGAGTTTGTCACCGTCGACTGAATTTACGGGCCCACCTGCAACCCTCAAGTCTTCGTCGCCTATTGAGAATCTGCGCTCGTCCACCACCTCCTGAAGGGTCACACGATCGGTAAACCCAGCTGAAATCAGGGGCATGGCCTGCCCGGAGACCAGGACATCGTCGAGCACCGATTCCTGGAGTTCCACAATGCCATTCCGGTAATCCACCGATGCAATGGTGCTGCTGCGCTGCCCACGACCGGTCAACGACCAGTCGCCAAGACTCAGGCGGGTTCCGTTCATCAGCATCGCCCGCCGGACAATACCCTCCTCATTCAGCACGAGAACGGCCAACTGACCCGATACGACAAGTCCATTCTCAAACCTGTAGGTCGCATTGTAATCCGTTGATTGGAATAGATAGTGGGTTTCGCCATTGGCCAGATCCACCCGGACCGCATCCGCCTTTCCGTCCGCACCTGCACCATTCAGTCTGGAAACGCGGTCTATCCAGGTGCTTCCTTTGTAGGGTTCATAAATTGTCAGGTAGCGGCTGGTGAGGCCTTCACCCTGCCTGCGCCGTGCCAGAAACTTCACGCGCTTTGGCAAGAAATGATATTTTTGAACCGGTCCGTCGCAGGCGAACAGGGTTTCTTCCTGACCCACCATATGTGCTCTAAGCCCGATACCCTCCCAGGGGCGCTCAGGCTGTCCCGCTAAGGGTTCCGTCATCCGCCAATCGGCCACAGCCTCTCCGTCCAGTACCCCTTCCTGAACATTGTACAGAAATTGGAACCCACTCCCGCTATAGCCGGTATATGGCACACTCGACAATCGTTTGTCCTTCAGGTCCTCATCGTCATAAAACTGTTCATAGGGCACATCTTCCCCTGCCAGCGTACCGTCTCTTACCGGGCCCAGTTCCGGCTCGCACTTGAGGTCCGCCTGGTTCCCATGAACCATATAATCGTGCTGGGAGCCGCCCTGAACGTCGAACACATCGAACAAATAGTGATGCTCGGGCGTAGCCTCGACAAGCATGTTTGCACGGCGATACACGGAAACCTGATCGGGATACGCACCTTCGCACGAGGCGTCAACCGCCTGGGTGAATCCATCGAGCGTCAGCGCGTGAAGTCTTCCGGGTCCCCGTTTCTGTCTTACCGCATCCACCACAACTGTATTGTGTGCGACTGTATTCGTAAAAAACCCGTACAGTCGATGATTGAAGGAATCCGTCTGTTCAGGATAGCCAATATCCGTCAGGAGCACGTTATCATATGAAACTAGGAGGATATTGAGCTGATCATAATGCC
>CAVOEZ010000591.1:0-3499 GCA_963694355.1 Latescibacteria bacterium UBA2968
GACCTTGGCGGCAGCGTGATGATCCACGGATCACCTCAGCAACGAAATATCGAGAAAGGATGGGACGAGGAGGCGTGCTGGATGCGAGCAGCTGATCTGTTTGGCGAATGCACCGACCTGATGGCCAAACGAGGTGTAACTTACTGTATAGAACCGCTGACGACGAAGGAGACGAATTTCATTACCTCCATAGGTGACGCGCTGCGGTTGGTCAAAGCGGTAGATCATCCCAACTTTCAGACCATGGTGGATTGCAGGTCCGCGGATACCGAAACAAAACCGCATGTGGATGTGATTGCCGAAGCGGGCAAGGCGATGCGACATGTACATGTGAATGACCCGAACCTCAGGGGTCCCGGATTTGGCGATCTTGAATTCACGCCAATTCTCAGGGCCCTGAAGGATCGGGCCTATGATGGTTATGTATCTGTCGAGGTGTTCGATTTCAAACCGGATCCTCAGACGATTGCTTCCCGAAGTATCGGGTATCTCAGGGGTATTCTCGATGGTCTTTCGGGCTGATCGAACCCCTAATTGGGTGATGCTTCGGAGTATACCAGCGGGACAAAGGGCCGGTGTTCGTAGCTCGCAAGCCGCTCCGCCTGCGGTTTCCGGGTGGCCAGGATGGCCGGTTGACCAAGATGCCGGGCGGCAACGGAGAGGATTTGGGTCAGGTCGAAAGGCTTCTGAAGAATTTCCTGCGCGCCAAGCGAGAGCAAATGCTGCCGGACAGACTCGGTGAGCAAGGGGACGGTAACAAGGATGGGAATGTCTAGGCCACGCTCCCTTAATCGGGTGATGACCTCGTCACCCGGCATGGGCATTTCCAGATCGGTAACGACAAGATCCATGTCGTCGAAACAGACGGCATCCAGAACCGTTCGCGCATCTTCGAATGCATAAACCGAGTGACCCTCGGACTGAAAGGCGATGGTCACATATGCACGGACACTCTTGTCGTAATCCAATACGAGTATATTGGCCATTTTCTGTTCTCCCGTTTCTAAATCGAGTGTGCTGCAGAGCTAAAGTCATGAATACAAAGAGGGGAGAGACATCCGTGGATATCTCTCCCCCGTGCGGCGAAGTTAGAACTCCCGACCCTGTTCTAACTCCTCCTTGTCGATTCTGAGGGCGGTGCTGAAAAGAAACGCGGCGAGAATGAGGGTCAGTCCGAGAAGGATGCCCCAGAACTTCTCGGTTGACAGGCAGAAAAGCCCTGCGGCTACCGCACCCACAACCGTGCATTCCCTGAATGCCTT
Source organism: Latescibacteria bacterium UBA2968 (assembly GCA_963694355.1). Taxonomy (GTDB): domain Bacteria; phylum Latescibacterota; class UBA2968; order UBA2968. Next base: position 1,263 of record CAVOEZ010000591.1, read on the forward strand.
CAGAATCCCGATCTGTCTACTCATCTTTTCCCCCGACGGTAAAGATGGAAGATGTTCTGCCACTCGCCCATTCTGGCGTCGCGGCAATGTGTCTCAACAACTGAGTGCTTTCCGAGTCACGTTGCTGAAGGAATGCAAACCGTATGCCACATTCGGGAATTAAGCTATAAGGCGTGTAATAACAGCGTCTAAAGTATATATTTAGGGGTTGTGTAAATACGTCGAGACACTGCAAAAACAGTATCGTTCTGATCGATATTTCACAAAATGTCACAGGATAGACCACGACAAAGGACGGATTTCCTGTGTCTGTATGACGCACAGGGACCTTCATTGGAGAATTCAGATTGAAGACTTTTGCGGGCAAACCTCTCCTTCTCGTCGTGCAGGGTTACTCGACTTCCTTTCACTGGCCACATTTTCTTCGACGAAAACTGGACTGCTTATTCGAAGGGAATCACTCGGTTGAGATCAGGTGGGCTACGAAGGGAAGAACCCCTATTGCGAAGTGGATGGATCCGGACTCCGGGAAGCGTCTCGAAACCTGGCACAAAGTGATTACACCTTCACTTGAAAATCGAGCCGGCCGGCCTGCACTTGTACTGGCGCAAGAGTCGCTCCAGGGCGTGTTCGGAGATCCTGCGGAGGGAATTCGTGGGCCCGATGACACTGAGAGAATCGAGAAGGGCAAAGCCGTCTTGAGACAGTTTGCGGAGAATCTGAAGGCAGACGGGGCGGACGAGGTGATTATCGCTACGCATATTTATAAGCATTCCTTCGAACCCGGGATCGGGCACGAGCGGCTGGCGCTTTCAGCATTGCTCGAGGAGAGGATAGAAGGCATCGCCGAGGGGCCCGACGTGTGGACACCTACGCGGGATCACTACCCGAAGGCATACGACACCGACGGATTGCACCCCGGTTACATCGGTGCGGAAATTATGGCGCATTGCTGGTTTGAAGCGCTTTTCAAATGGTTCGGAGAGACGCCGCCTACGTGGAGCCAGGATGAAATGGAGGCCGCCATTTCCGGTAATCCGATGTCAACCCTGATGATGCGGTATGATGGCATCGTACCGAAGGGGAACCTGCTGGAGTCACCAAGGTGGAAGGACATATTAAAAGCCCATGACAGAGACGGTGACGGCGTACTGAATGAATCGGAAGAGAAGCGGTGGAAAGAGGGCGAGATCGAGCAGATTCTGTCTTTCGGGCGTAAGTCGGACTGATTCCCCGGACAGATGGTTAATAACGGCGAGGACACGCGAAGGTAAGCAGCGCAACAGGGCGAGGGAATAACGGAGGAGAGCATCAAATGAGCGTGAACCAATCCTCAGGTCAGTCTGTACCGGCAAGTGTGGAAATGAATCAGGTCTGGGACGTGGGTCGTCTCGTGGACCTGACGGTGGATTTCCACAACGGGATGCCGGTTGACGTGTCGGCTCCGCTCCCTTCCTTTGAACTTAGGGAACTGGAAGAGGAAATGGCAGCGCTGTGTAAAGGATTGGCGTATAGGAGTTATTCACAGGAAATGCGAATGTGTGTTCAGGCAGGGAATCATTTGGAGACAGGCGCACACCTGTATCGCGAGATGGAGTCTGTGGCGGATATCGGCCTTGAGCGCCTTTTCCTATCAACGGTCCTGCTTTATGTGCCGAAAGGGAAAGATGAGAAGGTTTCGGGTCGGGATCTGGAGGAAGCGCTTTCGGAGTCGGGCGAGGAGATCGGTCCGGGGGAGGCCATTCTGATTGCGACAGGATATAACCGTTACGCATCTGGTGACCAGAAAGCTGAGCTGACACCCCATTTCAGTTATGATGCCATAGAGTGGGTAGTTGGACACGCGCCAGCGATCCTGGCTTCGGATATGGCGAACTGGTACGATGGTGTCGAAGAACCCAATTTCTGGCCGATGCTGCTCAAGTCGGGCACGCTAGTCGCAGGCTCGCTGGTGAACCTTTCTGAAATCACTGAGACGCGTTTCAGGTTGATCGCATTGCCGATGAAGATCAGGGGAGCGATGGCCGCACCTGTCAGGATGATCGCCGTGTTACCGTCAACTGTTCATTGATGGGCACAGAACGAGATCGGGCAGCTCAGCAGGTGAAGAACCTGATGGACGAGGCGGGAAACTCTTTATGGTGATCGGTGGCACCGCGCTGAGGCTGGCCCGGAGTGGGACAATTCTCAGACAGGCAAAATTCTTGTTTCGCCATCGGTCTTTTGGTATATTATCG
>CAVOEZ010000592.1:0-3498 GCA_963694355.1 Latescibacteria bacterium UBA2968
CTTTGAATTTGCGAGAGTGGATAGATTCACGTTGAGTATGAAGGTCGATCTTGAGCGAAAGAAGTGGCCAAAATTGGTGCTCCCATCATTCTCCAGATTTCGACCCGGCGTGATTCCTAGAACCGCAGAAATTAACCAAGAAGATTTGTCTCTCGTCCTATCAATCTGAAGGGTCCGATTTCCCAGGCTATCCTGATATACACCTGACAGGAACGGGTCTATGAAATCTACCTTTTCTTCTGGTTTCAACCTTAGAATTCTGGGACCCATACTCACACCAAATCGAAAGATAGATTTTTCTCCACCAAGTTCGTTCCGAAGTGCATCTACTCTGCTTTGTTCTTCTTCAATCCGTTGTGTTAACTGATCTAGTTGTCCCGCTGCATTCCTGACTTCATTCTGCAGATCTGTCGCTTCATCTACCGTTGCCTCATCCAGCTCCCTGCCTTCTATTCTGCGTTCCTCTGGACCTCCCTCACCTTCAGGCCGCTCTTCTTCAATTTGAGGTTGCGCATCTATCGTGGCACAAGCCAGAATCAAGAAAGTGAGTCCGATTGCGATATGCGACATGGCCAAACCGATTTTCTGCATTCTATACTCCTTCGAATAGGTTTTGACATCGACAACCCTCTTTCGGCCAGTTAGAGTTATGATGCATTACGCTACTTTGCAATATGTAACCAATCCTGACAGATGTCAACGCTAAAAAGGGAACCGGCCTCTAAAAAGGAGAACCAGGTGACGAATCTATAGAGCCCACCACCAAAGCTGCCTGTATCCCTATCGGAATCGTCTTGAAGGGATTGGCGAAGTTTTTAGAGCACCGTATTTATCGGCGTGGAGGGTCTTGTTTATGATTCTGGGGTTCAATGCTGCCAACAAGTACTAGAAGGGAAAACTGGAGGGCGAGGAGGAGCGGAAACCAGGTAATCTGTCCTGACGTAGCTTAATCGTGGGGGTCTACATATATATTCAACGGCGAATCGCGTGATGCGTTCTTGGACTATCGCCGGTTCTCGATACAATCCTGCGCCCACGCGCAGAATCACTCGAACAATCGGGAGTGATCGGTGTCAGCGAGAGTTTCCTACCAGGTTTTGAGTTTTGATACTTCCGAATCTCAAGTATGCGCTCATAAGTGCGAGTTCATTCCTAATAGGTGTATCCGCCTGGATATTGTGGGAAACGCAGCATATATACCCACTTCCTGAATTGAAGACATCTGTGAGGGCCTTCAGGGGGCAGGCCCTCTTCGCGCTCGACGGGAAGACACGGCACGGTTATCTTATTCGGGAGGTAGAGCCAATCGGATCTGGAATCCATATGAACACGAAGTGTGACAATAAGGGGTTCGAGGCACGTGCTGCCCAGCGTTGGAGTTACCTGTCACAGTGAATTCGTAAGAGCCGGATTGACCTTGTCTTGCCAACCGATGGCATGAATCTCCGGAGTCTGGCTCTTCGTCCGAAACAAATTTCAGCGGAGAGGCATCGTGATGACAGATGAAAACAAGAAATTGCCGAAAAAAACAGCATTCATCCCAATTGGCATCGTGTTCATAGTCCTGGGAATCACCCAGAATGTCGGATTAATCGCTGCCGGCGTCTTGTTCATGATCGCAGGCTTCAATGCCATCAACAAACACAAGAAGGAATTAATGGAAGGCGAAGAAGGTCCGCAGACTGACACTCCGGAATAAAGCTGTACGACAATAGCTTACCTGGATGGCAGGTGCCACGTGTGATTGTGGTAATCTGGATGATGATCTCGACTCCCCTGTGTCAATGACTCGCGCTGGACGCTCGGGCAATTCGCCTCTCCAATGACGTGTCGACTGCCCCGCCTGCTCTATCAAACATGACTGCTCCTTAAGGGATTCTTTCTAGAAAACGCCAGAACTCCAGTACTCTTTTTAACCGGAACCCAGGAGCAGTAGGGCGTCCCAACCTCACCAGCGCTTCCGAAATCGCACAACCGGACCGTCTTCCCACCTGCCGCTTTGAACTCCAGCAAGACAATCGGAGGCAACCATCCTGTCCATTCGACAGACTTTGGTTTCGCATCTGCATCGATCTTCGGAATATTCAGCATACAGTTCACTGGATCCCATTTCTCCAGATCGCGAGTCTGCTGTCCCTTATTCGCATTTTCCAGATTGTATCTGTGGTCATACGTCAGGAGGATCGGACCGCGATATATGGAAGTTCGTCCCTTGCACTCCCGCTCCCCTTGCCAGAGGTGAAGCGACATATCCAGCGCCAGATGGATCCTGTCCCCTGACTTCCACTTCCGGTCAATCACCAGATACCTTCCCGCCTTTACGCCTCTGATCACCTCATTATTCAGCTTCACCCTGGTCTTCTTTGACCAGTACGGGATTCTGAGCTTCAATGGGAATCTGCTGGCCCTGTCTGGCTTCACCTGAATCGAAATTCCACCTTCAACGGGATACAAAGTCTCCTGCTTGAATTCCACCGAAATGCCTGGTTTCAATTTCGCGGACATCACCGATTGACCGTAGTAGTTCAGAACCAGTCCGTCACCATCTTTCATCAGACCCCAGTCACTCAACATCCCGAATCCCCGACTTGCATTCACACTGCAGCAGTTCAGTTCAGGACTGCCCTCGCGGGCCTGCCAATTGTGGTCGGTTGTGAAACACCTTCTCACACCATTCATGGGTGTATCGTAGGTGGTCCATCTCCCGGTTGAGGAATGGATACCGGGAACGGAATTCATCGTCGAAAGCTCCAGTTCGTCGGCCACAATGGATGACCCCGTGAGCTTGAGCATCTCCACACTCATAGCCATCCACGCGATCGTACAGCAGGTCTCGATCGGCGCCAGGTGATACGGATTTCCCGTCGCCTTTTCGCCCGACGAGAATCCACCATTGTTATGGCGATCGAATTCCAGAATACTCCACCAGATCTGTTCGAAGGCCGCTCGAAACTTGTCCTCCCCAGTAATCCAGAACAGCTCTACCAATGACATGATCGGATGCAGACTCTCCCATCGCGGTTTCGGTGTCTGATAGAATTCTCGCCCCTGCAACGCCTGCTCCAGATAGTCGCCCGCCAGGGGTTCTCCCTTGGACTGTGCGCCAAACTCATCCACGATCTGTAGCGCAAACTCAAGGTATCGATTCTCCCTGGTCTTTCGATATAGCATGCAGAATGTATGGACCGGCGCAAGATTCATCTCCGTAGACCCGGTATCCACCAGCCTGATCTTCTTTTTCCCACCATACTTCTTGCAGAACAGATCCGCGATTCCTGCTGCGCAAGCCAGGGCCTCTTTATCTCGAGTCTCTTCGTGCCAGAGCATCAGACCGAGCATCACGTGGTAGTGACCCCAGGTGTCCCAGGTCAGCCTGCCTTGCCAGCAGTTTGGGGCATCATTCGTCAGTTTGTATTTGCGAGGCCAGGGTCCGAGATATCCGTCCTCGTCTTGCAGCGCGATCAATTGACACACAAACTCCTTCAGCCATTTCCTCAG
>CAVOEZ010000593.1:0-3495 GCA_963694355.1 Latescibacteria bacterium UBA2968
ACAAGAACACGGTGAGCGTTAGCGAAACGAGGTAGACGCCAAGGGTCAGGGCGCGGCCAATGGTCCTGGACATATGATTCCTTTGGTTCAGGGCTGGATAGACCTCGAAAAGTGTCGAGACACAGATACTATAGTTCGAAAAGCGGGTCGTCAAGCAGTTCGTTGAATTAGGGAGGAAGATAACCTGAGTGTTGACTCCGAGAGCAGGATTTCCGCAAGAATCAGCAGGTGAGCGAAGTAATAAGTTGAGCGTGTTGAGGATAGGATTCAAGGAGGTCAGATCGGTCTGCCATTTCGAAGTCCACGAAATCGAACCCGGGGGCGACCGTTCCACCCACAAGCGCGTAGAAATGCCAGATCTCGTCCGACTTGATCCGGTGGAACGCTGAGAATTGGTCATCTCTCAGGAGGAAAAAGATCGAGGTTGAGAAGACACGGCGACCGGCGAAGCGATCGGGGAGAGCCAGGGAGGGGATGGTCCCGGGGGATCGGTAGACTTCGCGATAGTAGCCGCCCTCGGGGTGCGACTTCAGGTCGAGTTTGTCGATCCAGTAGTCTGCGGATTTGTCGTTTTCGATGGCCATTTGGGATCGTTTTTCTGTACAGGCGTCGTGCTGGTCCGGTTCCTCATTGTCAGTGGTATGTCCTGAGGCCTCATCACCAGCGCCAAAGGTGTCATTCTCGGCGAGTGCCAAGTGAGCCAAAGGTCTCACAGTCTTGTGAGCACCCAGGGCTTGGAGATCCTCCGCTGCGCTCAGGAGGACAGGCGGAGCCGGGACGTGACACTGGTCTCACCCAACCAATCGCGTTTTGACCTCGATCTCCGAGTGGAGGGTTCGGTGTACCGGACACTTGTCAGCGATCTCCAGGAGCCGTCCCCGCTGCTCCTTGTTTAGATCACCTTCCAGGGTGATTTCGCGTTCGATCTGATCAACCTTGCCCGATTCAGTCTCGCACGCTTCGCAATCCGTAGCGTGGATCTTGTCGTGTTTGAGGCGAACGGTGATCCCTTCGAGCGGCCACTTCTTCCTGTCGGCGTACATTCTCAAGGTGATCGACGTGCAGGATCCCAGAGATGTAAGCAGGTAATCGTAAGGTGACGGGCCCAGGTCGGATCCACCGACTTCGGTGGGTTCATCTGCGACGAGATGGTGGCGATTGGCCGTGATATCCGTACGGAAATGATCCCTGCCCATTCGGACTTCCACCCAGTCGGCTGGTGATTCGCGAGGCTCCTCCGGAGGCGCACCCTTTTCGATATATCGTTTTGCCCAGGCGGCGATCACCGAACCCACGTAGCGGGAATCCCTTTCATCGCTCAACAGGTGATCCGCCTGATCGAGCGAGACGAAGCTCTTGGGGTGTCGCGCCGCCAGGTAGATCTGGGAGGCGTTATCGATCCCGACCGTGTTGTCTATCGGGGAATGAAAGATGATCAGTGCGCGCTTCAATTTCAGGATCGATTCTTGCATTTCCGTTTCTGCGAGGTCATCGAGGAACTGCTTTTTAATGTGAAATGGTCGGCCGCCGAGAACGACCCTTGCGACGCCTTCGGTTTCGATAACTTCTCGCTTGTCGGAAAGGAGATTTGTGACGTGCGAGGGTTCCGAAGGTGCGCCGATGGTGGCGACGGCAAGGGCAGAGGGTATTGCATTGGCCGCCTGGATTACAGCCGCACCTCCGAGTGAATGTCCGACAAGGATCGAGGGAGCATCGTGTTTGGATTCTAGATAAGACGCGGCATCTACCCGGTCACTGACATTCGAGGAGAAATTGGTGTCTGCAAAGTCCCCTTCGCTTTCACCAAGACCCGTGAAGTCGAATCGGAGGACACCGATTCCGGCATCGGTGAGTGAGCGACTGATGTTCGCAACTGCTTTCAGGTTCTTGGAGCAAGTGAAGCAGTGGGCAAAAAGGGCGAACGCGTCTGGTATTTCGGAATTCGGCAGATCGATCCGGCTGGGCAGGTGAGGGTTCGTCAGGGGATGTCGTTTATCCGTTCGACGCCACGGACACAAGCAGCGGCGACCTCTCGTGGTCTTTCGTGCGGGAGATAATGTCCTGCGTTTGGGATCCAGATCGTTTCGATCACAGGATTGGCTGGGATTCTAAGTTCTCGTTCTGTATTCTCGTCGCGACCCATTTCACCATAGACTTCAACAATTGATATAGAGGCCTGTTTCAGGTATTCGTAGCTGTCAAAGGCCGAGACCGTTTCCCAGAATGCAGTCCAGATTTCCGCATCAAAACGGTCTCGTGTTAATTGCGATTTGGTCAGTATCGATTCAATACGTTTCGGAGATAGCTCCCCATAAATTCTGCCTTCCTCGAAGCCCCTGGCGGCAGACAGGCTGGTCCATCCCTCAAGGAGGACGAGACCGACGATTCGGGAGGATTGACTCGCGGCTTCGAGTGCGACCATTCCTCCGAGACTGTGACCGACAACCAGCATATTCTCTGCGTTGATGTGATCAGCCAACTGCAGGAGGTCGGAAACAAGGTCCTGGAGCGTGAAAGGCTTCGCGGGGACATCGGTCTGGCCGTGTCCACGGAATTCGAGGGTCACGATGTGCAGACCTGGAGGCAGGTGAGCTATGGTTTCCGCCCAGTCCACATCGTCACAGCCTGTGCCGTGGAGGAAAACAAGCGGAACACCGGTGCCGCCCGTATCGGTGTAGGCCATTTTGCCCCAGGAAGTATTGAGCTTTTCCATTTAGCCACCCCGTTCTCAACGGTTGGAAGTTATCCTGCGGTTATCCTCACGAGACTACTCGATGATGACTCCGCCACCCAGACAGATTTCGCGATCGTAAAAAACGGCCGTTTGCCCTGTGGCAATCCCAGAGTCGGCCGTGGATATTTTCACAGCCAACTTTCCATCAGAAAGGTTCTTGATTCTGCAGGGCGTGAGTTGTGGACCGTGTCGCAGTTTGACTTGCAATTCTGCTGCGTTTGGTGGTTCCGATATCCAGTTTGGTTCCGAAACCACGAATCGATCACGGGCGCGTTCTTCCAGATGTGTTTTGTGTGAGACGTAGATGGTGTTGGATGCGGTGTCCTTTTTGACAACGTACCAGGGTCCTGCGGCAAGCCTCAGACCCCCTCTCTGGCCGATGGTGTAGAACCAGAACCCCCGGTGCTGCCCGAGTATTTCATCTGATTCCAGTTCGACGATGTTTCCTTCCTTTTCACCCAGATGCACTCTGACGAAGTCCGGGTAGCTGATTTTTCCCAGAAAACAGATCCCCTGGCTGTCCTTCCGATCCTTATTCGGCAATTCGTATTTCTGCGCGAGATCCCTGACTCGATCTTTCGTGTAGGGGCCGAGAGGGAAACGGGCTCGCTTCAGTTGCTCCTGTGTCATTCCGCTCAGGAAATAGGTCTGGTCCTTGATGGGGTCAGGTGATCGTTTGAGATATGCCGTGCTATCACTCTCCTCGATCCTGGCGTAGTGTCCGGAGGCGATTTGCTCGAAGGCCGAGTCGATTTTGTTGC
>CAVOEZ010000594.1:0-3483 GCA_963694355.1 Latescibacteria bacterium UBA2968
GCGGGTGAACTTGCCCTGCGCTTCAACCATGACCTGATCAGCCGAGACGGTATTGCGAAAGGCGCCACCGTTGGCCGGAACTTTTTCGCCTGTAAGCCAGATCTTTTCGCAATTGTGATGAGCCTGTGACTTTGGGTGATGGAGTCCACTAATCGGTGAGACTTCGGCCCGATGCACTTCCAATGACTTCATTGGTGAGGTAAATTCGTAATCTGCTCCCGCCTTTTCGATTTGCCAGGTCAGGGTGTTGACGCCATTGGGAATATAAAGAAACACACTGCGTTTCGGTGAAGTTGGCTTCGCCAGGCCGGATGCGCTCATGCAATTCAAGACAGGTAACGCGATACTTGCTCCAATCCCACGCAACATGTGGCGGCGACTGATATGCCATTTATTAGTTTGAATATTCATGAGTAAGTTCCTTTTGCTATCTTTTCTGGAAAAGCTTCGAAAGCACGAAGGCTTCCACAATATCTTTGACGCGGTAATCTTTTTCGCGGCCAATCTTCGTGATTGCCTCCAGTTCGTCACGGTCCTCAAAAGTCACAGTTCGGCGCAATCCATAGATCGCGAGTTTCTTGGTAAACGTCTCATTGAACGCATCCAGGTCGTCCATTAACAATTGCTTGAATTCCTTGGCGTTGTTGAATTTGCGGCCATCGGGGAGTTCACCACTTGCATCGACCAAGGGGTCATCGCCCATCCCCGTCACTTGCTCATGCGTACGCCATTCGCCAATTGCGTTATAGTTGTCAAAAGCCAAGCCCAAGGGATCGATCTTGCGATGGCAGGATGCGCAACGAGGATTGCGTTTGTGGGCATCCAGCTTCATCCGCAAAGTCGCTTTCGGTGAATCCACCGGAGTCGGCTCGATAGGATCCACGTTTGCCGGAGGCGGAGGAGGCGTTTTACCCAGAACTGCTTCCGATAGCCAGGCACCCCGATGAACGGGACGATGTCGAGTGCCATCCGACGTTAGAGAAAGAACCGAAGCGTGGGTCAACAACCCTCCTCGATGCTGTTCCGGCTTGAGCGAGACCCGTTGAAACTGATCTTTGGTGATATCAGGCACTCCATAAAACTTGGCCAGGCGCGGGTTCATCATCGTCCAGTCCGAATCAATGAATTCACGCAACGTCAGACCGTTATCCAAGACCTCCTTGAAGTACGCCTGCGATTCGCCGATCATGCTCTCTTCCAAATGTTGATCGTAGTTCGGGTAAATCTTCTTATCAGGGGCAAACATCCCAACCTTACGCAAATGCAACCACTGCTTGGTAAATGATTTCGTAAAACGCACGGACCGGGAATCCGCCAACAAACGAACCACCTGGCGTTGTAACTCAGAACGATCACGCAGCTTACCCTTTTCAGCGAGAGCGAACAATTCCTCGTCAGGCATCGTGCTCCAAAGAAGATAAGACAGGCGCGAGGCAATTTCCCAATCGTTGAGCGTGTGCCGCTCAGCATGTTCATCGCCTTCAGCAATAAAAAGAAAGCTCTTTGAAGACAAAATTGCAGTCATGGCCGTTTTCACCGCATCCTTAAACTTTTCTCCCGCAGCGATTTCGACCTCGACGATTCGGACAAACCCATCCAGCTCACCCTTGTAGAGAGGACGACGGAAGGCGCGCTTGGCCATGGCTCCGAGTCCGGCGCGGACTTGTGCCATATTCCCCTCCTCACTTGCCATATATGTCTCACGAAAATGTTTTACCTGCTCCGGTATAATCGGGCCACGCACCGATATGGAATCCATAATGAGCACTGAGTGCAGCGGTTCGCCATTGTCACTAATGATCTTCATCTGCCACGGCATACGCTCTTCCGTAAAGCTGACAAACGGTTTGCGCCCATGGCGCGCTGAACGGTGAGTTTTATTGAGATAATTGGCATTGTTCAGCAAATGAATGCCATTCCCTCTGCTCGATGGAAAGTGAGCCCGAAAACTGACTGTGACCGGTTTGCCTTCGGGAGCGATGACGTCTTGCTCGAACAATACACGGTCGAGGTCCGGGGAATATGCCTGAAAACGGGGAGCAGCCTGACCTGCCGCCTTGAGTCCACTCATGGTGTAACTGATTTCGTAGATACCGGGACCGGGGTACGGGGTCTCCCTAGACCAAGGAGCACCTCCATGGTGCAGGTCGCTCGCCCATAACAGTTTTCGCACCTTGTCGATCTGGCCCGCTTTGGACAGACGCTCATAGTGTGGATGGTTAGGAGCGATGTTCTCCATCCGCCTGCTGCCTTCGATATACGCAATCGGTTTCTCGGGATACGCCTCGCTCATCACTATCTCCGCAGCAGTAATATATTTTTCCACATGCGTGGGGGACAACGTCAGGATGGAGCCAAGGCGCTCAAAGCCATTCCACTCTGGGTCTTCCAGTAATCCGCCCGGATCCGAGGCGTCGTATTGTACGCCAATCAGGTCGTACGTGGTGTTGACGTATTCCTCCCTGGTCAGGCGATTGTAGGAGACACGGTCCCGCTTGGCCATACGAGCTGCCTCACCTTCCTTAATTCGCGCATCCAACCACTCCACAATCACCGCCCCTTGCTCGGCTGTTGGTCGCTTCTTTTCCTTCTCCGGTGGCATTTCACCCGAGCTGATCCGCTCCATGACTTCGGCCCAGAGTGGCGTATCCTTAAGGCCAACTTTCTGGCTCAGGGTGTCGAGGCGGAAATCCCCCTTTTGCTTCTTGTCGTTGTGACATTTGAGGCAATGGACCTCAAGAAAGGGCTGGAGATCCTTTTGGAATGACGGCTCTGCCGCGAATGAAACGTACGCGGTAGTAGCCATGCAGAGAAATACGAGAGTGGCGGGATAGCGATTCATATTACTTATTCGCATCGGATGAAGCACGCATCTGCCTAGGCGGCGTGATCACCGTCGTTTCGATTGTCTACGCCTGTCGTGACGATCAACTTCAATTATTTGCCGTTGGCGATATTCGCGTCGGATGATTCATCGTTACCGATCTATACGGTCTCCGACCCGTGATGTCGATCATTTGACCGAGATTCGAGAGCCCGGATGGATGTTTACCCACCCGGTCGTCTCAGGTAAATCATCAATCACGGTAAGATCCAAGTCTCCCGGGAGATCTCACATATCTCGACACAGATTACACAGTTGTGTCCACGGCTAATTCTCTGAGTCATCTCTGAACCCAATCAGAAGAATTCCTCAGACTCACAGATTCCAATTGGGATAGTGTGGAAAAGAGTTGGGACTAAGCGGGGAGCGCGTCTACACCAGTTTCAATCCACTCGGTAACAACCCCAAAAAGAAATAATCAGATGGGCAAGATTATATACGAAGGCTTAAGGCCCGATACGGACGAGATATACAAGCGAGGCTGGACGATACTTACAGGCCGAAACTTGAACAGCGACTCCTCAAATCGATCCTGGAGATCGAGCGAGCCAGAAAAGCCGAGTCAGAAACCGGTCAAATAAAAGCGATGCCCGGTGGTG
>CAVOEZ010000595.1:0-3469 GCA_963694355.1 Latescibacteria bacterium UBA2968
TTGAAGCGACGAATGGAGTCGAGGCGGTAGAGATGGCCAAGAAGGATCTTCCGGGAATGATCCTGCTGGATGTGATGATGCCCAGAATGACTGGCCTGGAGGCACTGAAACGCATCCGTGAAGACGAGGCTACGGCGGAGATTCCAATCGTCATGCTAACCTCCATGACCGACAGTGAAACGGTTGTCGAAGCGGTTCAGGGTGGCGCGAATGACTATGTGGTCAAGCCTTACACCGCCGACCTGATCGCTCAACGATTGAAAAAATATATGCCGGCGCCTAAGAAAAAGAAGAAATAGCTGTACCCGAAATTGAAGTCAAAAACCGCCATCCGTGTCGCAACCGGATGGCGGTTTTTTTGTCTATCGATGGCGGCCGGTATTTAACTATCCGACTGTGACCTCGTCGCAGAGATACACATCCTGGATCTCATTGAGGAGATTGATTCCGTCGTCCATGGGGCGCTGGAATGCCTTGCGACCCGAAATGAGTCCTGTACCACCTGCTCGTTTGTTGATCACCGCAGTACGCACGGCCTCGGCATAGTCGCTTGCGCCAGAAGATGCGCCACCCGAGTTGATGAGTCCTGCGCGACCCATATAGCAATTCAGAACCTGATACCTGCAAAGGTCGATGGGGTGATCGGAGGAGAGCTCAGTGTAGACCTTGTCGTGTGTTCGGCCAAAATTGACCGCGGTGTAGCCTCCGTTGCATGTGGGGAGCTTCTGCTTGATGATATCCGCCTGGATCGTGACGCCGAGATGATTCGCCTGGCCGGTCAGGTCCGCGGCTTCGTGGTAGTCGACATCGCCCTTCTTGAAACCGGAGTTGCGGAGGTAGCACCAAAGCACAGTGAACATGCCAAGCTCGTGCGCCCGCTGAAAGGCTTCGCTGACTTCGACGATTTGTCGATTGGATTCCTGCGATCCAAAATAGATTGTTGCGCCAACGCCCTGCGCGCCGAGTTCCCACGCCTGTTCCACCTGGGCGAAAAAGACCTGATCATGGACACTTGGATAGGTCATCAACTGGTTGTGATTGAATTTCAGAATAAGCGGAATCTGGTGGGCATACTTTCTGGCCACCATGCCGAGTACACCCAGGGTCGTTGCCACAGCGTTGCAGCCTCCCTCGACCGCCAGTTTGGCAATGTTCTCGGGATCGAAATAAATGGGATTTGGGGCGAATGAGGCGCCCCCAGAGTGTTCGATTCCCTGGTCTATGGGCAAAATGGAAACATACCCGGTTCCGGAAAGTCGACCCCCGTTGTAGAGCTGCTGGAGCGATCCGAGCACACGAATCGATCTGTCCGAATTCGCAAATACGCGATCCACGAAATCAGGCCCGGGCAGCTGGAGCAGATTCCTGGATACCTTTGGTTTGTAAGTGAGCAGATCTTTCGATGCCTCGCCCAGATGTTCACGGATTTTTTCGATTCCCATCGTACCACTCCTCTCAGGTTACGTTTTTTCGGCCGTCGCTCAATTCAGGCGGCCTGGTCGCCGGATGATGGTAGTTCATCTCCCATATCGTCAAAAGGGTACATTGGTCTGCTAATGTGTTTCCAGGGGAACGCCTCGAGATTGGGAGCGCAAACCCCGGGGATGTCGAGCAGAATGATCTCTTCAGCCAGAGAATCGTACGCCGCCCGGAAAGCTGCCGGGGACTTCACGGCCACCATTTTTGCCGTCATAGGCTCCAGACCCTGGCTGCGATAGAGTTCGGGATCCCACTGAATCACCGGTTTCTCCATAGCCACGATGTGAATTCCGTCACTAACGATGACGGCAGTTCTCCCCATCTGAAATTCCACGCCATGGAAGCCCGGACCCTTGTTACGGAAACTTCCTGTGGAAACTGACTTCACATACCCATCGAGGCTCACCGGCTGGTAGAACTCAGTAGTAAATGTTGCGCCAATTTGAAACCGGCCTTTGTTCCCTACGCCTATTCGGATGGCTTCTGCCACCGCAGGTGCGTCCACGATGTTGAGAAACGCGATCTCCCGAACCTCTTTCTTTATCAGTGCACTCAGAAATGCCGTACTGTCTCCCGGCGCACCGGAACTCGGGGCATCCGCGGAGTCCGAAAAAATTAAGGGACGCCGCGTATCAGACAGAGCAAGATCTATGGCCTGATCGACCGGGACCAATCGGGGAGGGAATTCCTTTCTTCGCTGCCAGAACGCTCCGGCGAGTCTTTTTGCCTCCCGATCCGCTCGTTCCTGATCACCGTCAGTGATGACCACCGCACTGCATCCCATTTCAGGAAGGTCCAGCCAGGGCTGTACAGAATAGGCCGCTGCTGCCAGTATACCTGCCTCGACTTCCAGTTCTTTCACCATCTCCATCACTGCGTGGTAGGGTCCCTCCGTTGTCTGTCCATTCTCACTGGGCAGGACCATAGGCAGCTGGTAAAGGGACATTGCTGGCGAAACGCCTCCCTCGAGGATCCGGATGAGGAGCTCCATTGCACGCCGGCCGGTGTCACCCTGATCGATATGCGGTGCGGTATGGTAGCCCACGAGCGCATCGGCATTTGCGGCCATTTTCCGGGTCACATTCGCGTGCAAGTCGAGTGAGACCACAACGGGAATCTCACTGCCTACGACTTCCCGGACCTGCGCGATGAGGTCTCCTGTAGCGTCTCCACACTGCTGAGCAAGCATGGCCCCGTGCATGGCAAGAAATACGCCGTCTACACGCTGGGCATCTCTCAATTTGCTCAAGATCGATCCGGACAGATGATCGTATGTATCGTGTGTCAGCGGCTGACCCGAGGCCCCGGCGGAAGCATAGATCAACGGAACGATGTCGTGGCCTTCTGCCGCAGATAACGCCCCGCCCACCTCGTGGTTGAGTCCCGAGAGCTCGGCCACAATGGCTTCTCCATCGAGCAGATATCCTGAGCGGAACTGGTCGAGAGACGCCAACGCCGGGGAAAAGGAATGGGACTCCTGATAGATGCCTGCAAGCGCGATTCGCATGGGTCCAGACCAAAAAATAGTGGTGCAATTGGTGTGCCACGTCGGACGTTTGAGTATGGCAAAATAATTGCAATAAAAACAGTGTCTTGATTTGTGTTTCGAGAGTGCGTTCGGGTTTTGACCGCCACAACTGAAACCCGTGAGTCACATCCGTATCGAGAGATGCTTCCCGGGAGATCGCCATCGATGGCTCAGGCAAGTGCCTTGAGCGTATCGTCGATGATATTCAGGGCAAAGTCGACATCCGCTTCGGTATGCGCCGTCGAGAATCCGTGATGCGCCAGACCGCCGCCATAGTCGTGGAAGTAGACGCCGCGATCCATGGTTTCCCGAGAGAATGCCAGGGTCATGTCCCGATCGTACTGCGCAGCTGCACGATAGTCCACGATTTCAACGTCCGGATCCAGACCGAAATAGATGAAGAAGCGAGGACCCAGGTGCTGGAGTCTGGCCCGAATGCCCGTATTCCTGATGGATTCTCTG
>CAVOEZ010000596.1:0-3463 GCA_963694355.1 Latescibacteria bacterium UBA2968
GCCGCTCGGAAGGGATTGGAAGATGTGACTTTTCAGTGTGGTGTAGGCAGACCATTCACCGAGTTTGAGTTGTTCCCTACTCGCCTTCCGGACTTCATCCACTCCGTCGGCAGGGCGATACATTCCGATGAATTCCTCGGTGCCGGGGGAGGTGCACGTCACGAGGCATCCCGCAAGAATCAGTCGCGATCCAGGAATCAGTCCATTCCGAGCTGCACGGCGAACACTGAACTCGATGCCATTCATCCCACCCAAATCACGCAGGGTGGTGATCCCTGATAGCAGGGATCGACGAATACTCTGCGCTGCAATGAAGGCGAAGTAGGTTTCGTCATACTGAGCATAGTTGGCCAATTGATCCGGACCACCATCCAGGACGATGTGGACGTGGCTGTCGATGAGCCCGGGGAGCAGCCAACGCCCATCGAGATCCATCGAAGGTGATGCGCCGGAACTGCAGCCATCGATGGTGATGTCAGTGATCTTGCCGTTCTCGACCTCCACCCGTGCATTCCGAATGGGATCCGAGCCATCTCCAACAATCAGATTGGCGCCGGTCAGGGAAAATTTTGACGAGTCGTGGGACATTCTTGGATTCCTGGGAGTTACTGGTGATTCACCACTGGATGTTGGATTGCACCGGAAGGCGATGTTGATCCGACCGCTTTTCAATCGGCCAATCTTTGATCTCCTTGACCGCTCCGATCAGACCATCGACCGCAGCTTCGAAGATGATCTCACCCTTTTCCGCTGTCGCGACGGTTGGATCTCCGTGTACGCCGAGGTCCGTCCACCTTCCCCAGTAGTCATTGAATCTGACGGGGTAGTTACCCGTGCTGTCCGAGCTCGCATACTGTCCCATGCGATCGTCCCCTTTTTTCGCCTTGTCCATCTGTACACGGTCACCTGCAAGGTGCAGGTAGAGCGAGGTTTCGAATTCGTCTGCGTGGGCGATGATTTCGCTTTCGCGAATGCCTTTGAAAGCTTCCATCAGAAAGCTCGCATATCCCGCGGCAAAGCAGAGCGACTCGGTGGCGAGTACGGTTTTACGTGCGATCAGGTCGATGAGGGGACCGTTCGATCCGTGACCGTTGACGATCAGGAGTTTTTCGAATCCGTGATAGGCCACGCTCTTGGTGACGTTCAGACAAAAGGAGATGAAGACCTCTGGTTCGATGTGGATCGTTCCAGGAAAGTCGATGTGATGCATGTTCAGCCCGTAGGATACAGGTGGCAAAACGAGGACTTGATCGGGAATGCGTTTTCCGATTTCGTGGCAGACGCTTTCGCATAGAAAGACGTCCACATCCAGCGGGAGGTGGTGCCCGTGCTGCTCGGTAGATCCGGTCGGGAGAATGACGACCTTCTGCATCTCAATGGCGTCGTTCATTTCGGGCCAGGTGAGTCGGTTGTAACGATACTCCTCTTTTGCACCCATACGAGGTCTCCGGTTATAAGATCGATTGTTGGTGTGGGGTCCCGGACCGCATTAAACGAATGTCCATCGAACCAAAACTTAAGGGCGGCCTTTGCTGCCGCCCAGTTCTCTTTTTCAGCGATTCCAGGAAGAAAATATTGGATTATTGTGCGTTGTCAGAAGGTGGGATATACCGATTGCCCAGTTCCGCATAATCCTCTCGAACCGGAGAGAAGATGTCCAGGGCAAGCGCAGGCCCGCCCACGGCGACTGCTCGATGCGGGACATTCGAAGCAATCAGATAAGCTTCGTCCTTGGTTACCGTGCGGGTTTCATCTCCAATGGTGAGTTCCATTTTTCCGCTGATCATGATGCCGCCCTGTTCATGCGGATGATGATGAAGCGGAACCACCGCCCCTTCGTCCATATCGAGCAGGGAAATCATCAGATTCTCTCCATAGGGCGCCTTGATGCGAACGCCCGGTGCGACTTCATTTACAGGTATCTCGTCCCAGTTGATGAACATAATCACCTCAGAAGTAGGTGAAAAAGCTGACCACGGACCGTGGACCATAGACCGTGGACGAAGGCAATACCAAAACAAAAACCAAAACTAAAACCGCCCGAGCTCGCGGATGCTACTACAGCGATAGCTCCAGATATCCTGGATCCTCCTCCCTCACCCGATCGCCGGCAGGCGTCACCGCTCGCCGCATCGCCTGAAGTTTTTTGGAAAGGATCTCGCTGCTATCATATGCATTCTCCAACAGACCGGATTCTACTTGATACGGACGTCTCCGTATGAGGTGTTGGCAAGCCACCGTCTCAATCACAGAACGAAGGGCATATCCAAGAAATCGAGCCTGTTCAGGATCGCTTTGTCCTGTAGACCCTTCTGCAATATTCAGCGCCACAGAAGTCGCCGCTCGTCTAATCTGTGAGCCAAGGTTGTATTCCTCTCGCTTGGGCAATTGTTCAGCGATTTCGTAAATCAAGTCAACATACTGCAATGCCAATTGCCAGACTTCCAACTTCTCAAATTTGTAAGCGATGGTCATTCACTCCTTCAAATTTGGTGGTCGATTTGCTCCTGTTCCGTCGTCTCTGTTCTTGCCTCTGCCTCTGTGGTCCGTGGTCCCTCGTCCGTCGTCGCTCTTGCCTCTAGGTCTCCCGTCGCCTCTGCCTTCCGCCTACCCCTTCTTCCGCTTCACCGTCCTTATAATGTCTCTCACCATGCCGTGCTTGACCACTTCCCCCGGCGCGGCTTTGGCCTCCGCCTCGATCGCCCCGAAGAGCTGCCGGGTCATCAGCTTGGCTGTGCTTGAATGGAGCCGCTGACCGACTGCAGCGACCGGTCCACCAAGCTGAACAGTTCCGCTGTAAGTGATTTCTGTGCCGTCACCCTCGGCCGCGAGATCTATTTCACCCGCTCCTTTGACAAAGCCGGTCTTGCCTTTCACATCTACGATCATTCTGTAGTGCTCGGGCGGACGCATGTCCTCCAGTTTAACCGTTCCGCTGTAGCTGCCCTTAATGGCGCCGACCCCGGCGTTGATTGCGAGACTATAGGTGTTTTCTTCGATCAGCGCGAGCTCCTGAGTGCCCGGCAGACACCTGCCGAGGGCCTCCGGGTTTGTCAGGATTTCATAGACGCGCTCAGGTTTGACATTTATCGTATATGTGCCCTTGATTTCCAATTTGCCTCCCGTGGATGGCTAGTGAATTGGACGAGATCCAACGAATTCGGTGCTAAAAAAGTGCTGAGTCAATTTACGTGGATTCATTCCAAGATCAAGCCCTAACCCTGTCCATAAGGTGGTTCCACCAAACCAGTGGTGTGTTTCCAGTTCGTTCTCCATATGTTAAACACGCTCCGCCTGTCTCCCCCTTCCCTCCCAGGGAAGGGGGCCGGGGGGTTAGGTCCACTCACCCAGGTGTTCACCATCCCGCCCTCTTCCAAGCCCCACCAACCTATCCTCTTGCCCACCGCCTCAGGTACTCGATGCATTTCCCTCTGCAGTTTCTCTGGTGGTAGACAGAAGTCCC
>CAVOEZ010000597.1:0-3456 GCA_963694355.1 Latescibacteria bacterium UBA2968
CACCGCAGTATTGCTCTCCAAGAAGACCGGTCACCCTGTGAAAATGGTGATGACCCGAACGGAAGTTCTGAAAGCCACCGGCCCCACACCCGGGTCATATCTCAAGGTAAAGATGGGTGCGAAAAAAGATGGCACGCTGGTCGCCGCCCAGGCCTATATGGCCTATGAGGCGGGCGCCCTTCCCGGATCTCCGGTGGGTGCCGGTGCCGGCTGTATTTTTTCACCTTACAATATCGAGCATGTGGTTATCGATGGTTACGATGTCGTCGTCAACAAGCCGGCAACTTCTGCGTACCGGGCTCCGGGCGCCACGAATGGGGCCTTTGCTGCAGAAACGGTGATTGACGAAATATGTGAAGAACTTGGCGTGGATCCTCTGGATTTTCGCTTGAAAAACTCTGCTAAAGAGGGCACGCGGCGCGCCGATGGGCCGATCTTCCCGAGAGTTGGACACGAGGAATGTGTACAAGCTGCTAAGGCTCATCCCCATTGGAATACGCCTCTGGAAGGTCCCAATAGAGGCAGAGGGGTAGCATCCGGGTTCTGGTTCAATGGCGGTGGTACCTCCACCGTTGTGGCCAGTGTCAATTCAGACGGGAGTGTCAGTCTAAATGAAGGGTCGCCCGATATTGGCGGGACACGTACTTCGATTGCGATGCAACTCGCCGAGGTACTGGGCATATCGGCCGAGGACGTTATTCCCCAGGTGATGGATACCGATTCCATTGGTCATACCGATGGCACCGGAGGAAGCCGAACGACATTTGCAACAGGCTGGGCAGGATACTCCGCTGCCCAGGACGTCAAGCGGCTGATGATCGAAAGGGCAGCAAAACACTGGGAGATCGATGAAAAAGACGTCACCTTCGATGACGGCGTATTCACATCCAGCAAGGCTCCAGATGCTCCCCTGACCTTCAAGGAATTGGCGGCGACCCTCAGGCGGACCGGGGGACCGGTGGTAGGCAGGGCAACGGTAAGCCCCAGTGGTGCAGGGCCCGCATACGCCGTGGTAATGGTGGATGTGGAAGTGGACCCGGACACAGGGAAAGTGGATATATTGCGTGCTACCATTGTGCAGGACGCGGGAAAAGCCATTCACCCGAGTTATGTTGAAGGACAGCTACAAGGTGGGGTGGCCCAGGGCATCGGGTGGGCTCTGAATGAAGAATATTTCTACAATCAGGACGGAACGTTGGCCAATGCCAGCCTGCTGGATTATCGCATGCCCACGTGTCTCGACCTGCCGATGATTGATGCCGTTATTGTTGAAGTACCCAATCCGGGTCATCCGTTCGGCGTGCGCGGCGTTGGAGAGGTACCCATTGTTCCTCCTCCTGCCGCAGTAGCCAACGCCATTTATGGTGCAACCGGGGTACGAATGCGCGATCTGCCGATGTCACCCGGTAGGGTACTGGAAAACATCTGGAAGGCAGACGACTCCTCTGGAAATGGAAAGGCCTGATCAGATGCCAGTTGTCTGGATCCCGTCCTTGATGCGGAATCTGACCAAAAATCAGGAACAGGTGAGTATCAAGGGAGAAACTCTGCGTGAAGTTGTGGAAAATCTCGAAGCTGCGTATCCGGGCATCAAAGATCGGATATGTGAGGATGATCGTATCCGCCCGGGGCTGGCCGTTTCGGTTGACGGTGTTGTAGGCAATGAAGGATTTCGGCAAAAGGTGGACCCGGAGAGCGAAATCCACTTTGTAACTGCAATAGCCGGCGGCGCTTGATCGGAAGCAGTAAGATCTATCGAGTGGCCAGCGGAGGGGTGTTGACCGCTGGCCACTATATTTTCGTCATTGGCGGAGTTGATATTGTCTCTATTCATTGGAATCATTGGTCTGCCAAATGTCGGGAAATCCACTCTCTTCAACGCACTTACACTCGGGCAAGCCGAGGCATCGAACTATCCTTTCTGTACAGTTGAGCCCAATATTGGTGTAGTAGAGGTACCGGATTCACGACTCGTAAAACTGGCGGAACTGCTGATTCCAAAATCTGTTACACCTACACACATCAAATTTGTAGACATTGCTGGACTTGTAAAAGGCGCCAGCCAGGGTGAAGGGCTCGGCAATAAGTTCCTGGGTCACATCAGAGAAGCGGACGCTCTTCTGCACGTGGTGAGATGTTTTGAAGATGATCAGATTTCGCACATAGACGAGGCTGTGGACCCGGTGCGGGACACCGGCATCATCGATCTCGAACTAATGATAGCGGACCTGGAAATAGCTGAGCGGGGCAGGGACAGGCTTGAAAAGATCCTCCGGTCTGACCCGAGGGCGCCTGAGAAGCTTGAACACGAAGTGATTTTGAAGGTGATTGAAGGGCTTGCAGGGGAAATTTCGGTTCGCGATCTGAATCTAAAGGCGGATGAGTCGGAAGCGATTCGAGGTTATCACTTTCTTTCTGGCAAGCCGGTGCTTTATCTTGCGAATGTTTCGGAGAGCGATGCCATCAAGGGTGGAAAATTCGCGTCCAGTCTTAAAGATCGCGTAGGCGCGGATCACGTTCTGGTTCTGGCATCCCAAATCGAGGCCGAGATTACAGAACTCCCCCCGGAGGACCGGCACGCATTTCTATCCGATCTCGGACTTGCAGAAACTGGAATCACAAGGCTGATTCTAGCTGGTTATGAGCTTCTGGGATTGCTTACGTTTTATACGAACGTAAACGGAAAACTACAGGCCTGGCAACTTGGGGAAGGTACCTCGGCACCTGAAGCCGCAGGAAAAATTCATTCGCAGATGGAAGAGGGGTTCATCCGTGCGGAGGTCTCGGCATTCGAGGATTTGGTTTCAGCAGGAGGCATCACAGGGCTTAAGGGTACGGGAAAACTGCGGACAGAAGGCAAGGAATACTTGATTCAGGACGGTGATGTGGTGGAGTTTCTTTTCCAACAGACAGTTAACTGATTCAGGAGTCTGGACAATGGCCAAATCGAATGTGACCGCCAATTTGAAGATCGCAGAGAAGATCCCCTTCTTTCGCGGGCTTTCTCCGCATCAGGTCCAACAAGTGTTGCATGCCGGGCAAATGATAAGCCACGAACCCGGGAAACGGCTGTGCAAGAACGGTGAAAATAGTAGGGAAATGTTTATTCTTCTCGCGGGCGAACTCGTCATCAAAAGTGAAACTACAGACCTGGCGGAAATCAAGCCTGTCGAAATCGTAGGGGAGATGGGCGTGGTTACCAATCAACCTCGCTCCGCGACAATCGAAGTTAGTCAGGAGGCTACTTTCCTGTCCATTACCAAAATCCAGTTCGACATCCTGATGAAAAATGATATCGATATGGCGGTCAAGATTTATCGCAATCTTCTCGAATCCCTGTGCCAGAAGCTCAGAGACAACAATGTCAGACTATCAGCGAACACGGTTGAATCTGCAAGGGAAATTGCAGCATCGGTTGCCTGATTTAAAATTGGATTCAGAAGGACGAAAGTGGCA
>CAVOEZ010000598.1:0-3435 GCA_963694355.1 Latescibacteria bacterium UBA2968
GGCCTTTTATTAGAAGGAGGAAAGGGAACTCCGGTTGCTCCCCCTGACCCAGATCCCGGGTTGGAATGAAAGTATGTGTCCTGGCAAGTGGCAGCGGAGGAAATTCCATTTTCGTTCAGCAGGGTGTCACCAAAGTGTTGGTGGATGCCGGGCTGGCCGGGAAGCGGATCGAGGAGCGGCTTCAGGCGGTGGATGTGGCGGGTGCCGATCTGCACGCCCTGGTGGTGACGCACGAGCATTCCGACCATATTCACGGGGTGGGTGTTCTCGCCCGCAGGTTCGGTCTGCCGGTGTGGATGACCCGAGGTACGTTCGAAGCATCGAAGAAGATTTTCCGGGGTACGGAGCGGATCCGGATTATAGACAATGACGAAGGATTCGATATTGGAGACCTGTATTTCCAACCGTTCGCGATTTCGCACGATGCGATCGATCCGGTGAATTTCGTGGTCAAAAGCGGACAGTCGGTCCTGGCGATCGCAACGGATATGGGTACGGTCACCCAGCTGGTCTATCAAAGAATCCGGGGCGCCGATCTGGTGATTATGGAGACCAATTACGATCGGGAATTGCTGATGAACGGGCCCTATCCCTGGAATCTCAAGCAGCGGATCAGCGGGAATCGTGGACACCTTGCAAATGAGAAGGCTGCAGACACGCTTTGCAGTCTGGCGCAGGAAGGACTTCAACAGGCGGTGCTGGCGCACCTGAGTGACAAGAACAATCGGCCAGAGCTGGCGGAAGGTGTGTGTAGAGAGGATCTGAAGGCGAGGGGCGTGAATCAGTTTATGCTGAGTGTGGCAGAGCAGGAACGTCCGAGTCCCATTTTCGTTATATAAGTAGAGGGTGAATGCTGTGAGTATACCGGTTGCGGTGGGGGTGCTGCTTGTCTGTTTCTACGTGCTGGCAAAGTGCGCCTCCTGGTTTGTGGATGGCGCGGTTGGCATTGCAGAATATTTGAATCTGCCGAAGATGCTGATTGGGATCGTTCTTGTCAGTCTGGCAACCACCGCTCCTGAGCTGGCCGTTTCCGTACAGTCTGCCCTGATGGGCAATCCGGAGATCGCTCTGGGGAATGCGGTTGGCTCGGTGATTGTGGACGATGGTGTGGCGCTCGCCCTGGGCGCATTCGTTTCCAGTTCACCGATTCTGGTGAATCCTGATCTGTTGAAGACAACTGGCGTTTTTCTGATTAGTGTAGTCCTGATCGCGTATTTAATGGCCTTTGATGGCACGCTGAGCAGGCCGGAGGGCGTGGTCCTCGTCGCCTTGTTCGTTGTGTATATCATCTTCGCCTACTTTACGCGAAAGCGATCTGCTGACGCGGACTCCGATCAGCTCGAGGAACTTGCGGAAATCGAGGAAGGGATCGCCGGGCGTGGGATCGGCGTGCTGATGCTGTGGTTCGCAGCCGGTCTGATGGGCGTGCTTGTCTGCAGCCACTATATCGTCGAATCCGCGATGGTGATCGCGGGATTCCTGGGGATCAGCGAAGCGGTGATTGGACTGACGGTGATTGCGATTGGCACCTCGCTTCCAGAGATCGCCACTGCGGTGACGGCCGCAAAAAAGGGTCACGGTGGGATTGTGGTCGGGAATATCCTGGGCGCCGATATTTTGAATATCTGCTGGATCGCAGGGGCGTCTGCTGCGTTGAATCCCCTGGTGGTTTCGACACGTGTGATCCATTTCTCATTTCCGGCAATGCTGGTGATCGTAGGGGCAATGTTGATCGCAATGCGCACGGGGTATAAACTTACGAAGGTGGAAGGCGTGGTGCTTATGGCGCTGTATTGCATATACCTCGGAATGGTCGGCTGGTTATTTCTTTAAGTTGAGGTGGCACGTGAAAACAGTTCTGGTTACAGGCGGCGCAGGATTTATCGGCAGTCATTTTGTGCGACATGTTCTTGCGACTTACGATGACTACCGCGTGGTGAATCTGGACAAGCTGACCTACGCGGGCAATCTGGCGAATCTGAACGATCTGGAGGGAGATTCTCGGTATGAATTCGTCCAGGGGGATATTTGCAATGCCGAACTCGTGAACTATCTTATGCGGAATGTAGAGATGGTGGTGAATTTCGCCGCCGAGTCCCACGTGGACCGCAGCATTATGGGTGCGGAAGAATTTATGCATTCGAATGCGTTGGGTGTGTACACGCTGCTGGACGCCGCAAGACGAAATGGTGTGGCGAGATTTCTCCAGGTGAGTACCGATGAGGTCTATGGATCGCTGGAGGACGGAGAGGACCCCTGGACCGAGGAGGCGACACTTGCGCCCAGGAATCCTTATTCGGTGGCCAAGGCTTCGGGGGATATGATGGCGCGCGCTTTTGCAGTGACCTACGAGATGCCCGTTGTGGTCACACGTGCGTCGAACAATATCGGCCCGTTTCAATATCCCGAGAAGCGTGTGCCTTTGTTTCTCACCAATGCGATCGATGATAAGTCCCTTCCCGTTTATGGCAAAGGTGGGGCGATCCGGGACCATTTGTATGTGACCGATCACTGCGAGGCGGTGGATCTTGTGCTGCACAAGGGTGAAGCCGGCGAGGCCTACAATGTGGGTGGGGAGAATGAGGCGGATGGGCTGGAGGTCACGAGGAAGATTCTGGAGGTGCTCGAGAAACCCGAGGAGTTGATCGAATATGTGACCGATCGGCCGGGGCACGATATGAAGTACTCGCTGAATTCGGCCAAGGTGAAGGCGCTCGGGTGGTCGCCCAAACATAATTTCGAAAATTCGCTGAGGCTAACGGCCGAGTGGTATGTGGCCAACGAGGCGTGGTGGCGCGAGATCAAAGAGGGCGGCGAATACCAGGCGTATTACAAGCGAAATTATGAGAATCGTTGATTCACATTATTTTTGACAGCAAGCGGAGTCTGCGATGCCCTTCGAATTCGAAAATCTGAGGATACCGGGTCTGGTTTCAATCACACCCAGGGTGTTTCCCGATAACAGGGGATTTCTCCTGGAGTGGTTCAAACAGTCCGACTTCGAGGCGCAGGGTCTTCCAGGGGTCTACCCCCAGGACCTCCATTCGCACTCCTCGAAGGGTGTGCTGAGGGGGATGCATTATCAGGTTCATCCGAGCGCCCAGGGGAAGATGGTGCGGGTGGTGAAGGGAGAGGTGTTCGATGTGGCGGTGGATATCCGCGAGGGTTCGCCCACCTTTGGTGAGTGGGAAGGGGTGGTGCTTTCCGAGGCGAATTGTAAAATGCTTTTCGTGCCGGTGGGGTTCGCGCACGGTTTCTGTGTGTTGAGCGAAGAGGCCGAGTTTATCTACAAGGTGACGAATGAATTTGCACCCGAATGTGACGGCGGCTTCGTGTGGAATGATCCCGCGGTTGGGATTGAATGGCCGATTTCCGATCCCGTTCTTTCGGAAAAGGATGCCGCGCTGCCGCGGCTTGCAGATGCGAATCGGAATT
>CAVOEZ010000599.1:0-3431 GCA_963694355.1 Latescibacteria bacterium UBA2968
GGCAATCTTTACGGCGTGGGCAAGCCCCAGCGGCTGGTCTTGCTGAAGGTAGGTAATATGGATACCCCATCGTGAACCATCACCTACTTTCTCCTTGACTTCATCCCCTGTTTCTCCGATGATGATCCCGATTTCACTGATGCCGGATCGTACGATGGACTCGATGCCGTAGAATACAATGGGCTTGTTCGCCACCGGCAGCAGCTGTTTTGCCCGTGTGTGGGTGATTGGGCGAAGCCTGGTACCGGTTCCGCCACAGAGTATAATGGCTTTCATGCCCTGCGTTCCTCTCGGGATAGGGCCCTGCCTGGCAGGACGATGGCTGGATGAAGAAACGAAAATAAGGTAGGAATACCGCACAGCAGACAGGATACCTGCATGCCTTAACCGCAGGAAAATAAGCGGGGCATCACACTTTGTCAAGAATAACATCCCGCCTGATTCTGCTTCTATACACGAAAGTCCTCGGAGTACCAAACGCCTTTGGGAGTGGTTCGATAAATGGAAAGTCTGAGTCGACTTTACACTGAAATTCTGTTGCGGATTCCAGCGACCCAATTGGGGCTGGCCTTCCTGTTTGTTCTGGGTGGGCTCGTACTGCGAAAGGTTGTCATGGTTCTGATGGTCAGATTTCTGAAGACGGCCACGAAGAGAAGTGCAACCGATGTTGACGATCTGATCGTGGACGCACTTGGAAAGCCTGCAGGAGCGGCGGTTTTTCTTGCGGCCCTGTTTTTCGCCACCCAATGCTTTACCCTTTCGGGAAAAACCGTTGCGTGGATCGAAACTGTCTTCTCTGTCCTGATTTCCATGGTTGTCGCCTGGCTGATGTTGCGGTTGGTGAACGTGCTCACCCACGTCCTCGAGAAATGGGCTCAAAAGACAGATACGGCACTGGATGACCAGCTCGTTCCCCTTTTGAACCGTGCGGCAAAGATCGCCGTGGGTCTTCTGGGAGCAGTGGTGATTTTGCAGAATATGGGGTACTCTATTTCCGGTCTCATCGCCGGACTGGGGGTGGGTGGATTGGCAGTTGCACTCGCATCTCAGAAGACACTGGCCGATTTGTTCGGTTCGGTAATGCTGTTAACTGACAGGCCGTTCCTCACGGGAGACTGGATCAAATCGCCGGATGCGGGCATCGAAGGTGTCGTAGAGCGGATCGGGTTCCGCAGTACCCGCATTCGCACGTTCGAGAAGACCCTGATTTCGGTCCCGAACAGCAGGCTTGCAGATTTCATCATCGACAATATTGCGCAAAGACCTATGAGAAGAGTCTGGATCACCGTAGGTGTGACTTACGGGACTTCGACTGAGCAGATGCGTGAGGCGGTCCGGAGAATCGAAGATGTTTTGAAAGGTCACACTGAGGTCAACCAGGAGTTTTTCCTGGTATATTTTACGGATTTCAGTTCCAGTTCGCTTGACATCATGGTCTACTACTTCACACAGACTACCGTGTGGGAGGACTACATGAGAATCCGTGAAGAGGTGAATCTGAAGATTATGGAGGAACTGGAAAAGATGGGTGTGTCGATTGCTTTCCCCACCAGAACGGTTCACATTGCCCGGTCTGATTCGGAGGATCTCACTCGAATGTGAGGCACATGACGACTGCTATTCGGCAAGGGCATTCGTCCAAACGGAGGTTGACATTTAGAATTGATTTATCCATATTTTTCTAAAGGGAGTTACGGACGATTCAGGAGCGTTGTTGCAGGTGTTCTCGTTTCGCGGAGGCTGTGATGCAAAGGGATCTTACGACTGTGTTGAAGAGCTGGGAATTCGATCCTGAGGACATCTGTGCACGAAAGTTTGTGGGTCTCGACAACAGAGAAAAACTGCAGGTCCGTTTCGAGTTGGGGATCCTTCAAATGGAGTTGACGGGCAGGCCGGACGGGACTTGCCCTCGCGGTTACAAATCCATCCTGGATTTTCATCTCGACAGTTTGGAAGCGTATCGAAACCAGAATGGTTCTGAAGCGGGTTTTGTTCTGGATGAGGTCGCCTGCAACGAACTGTGGCAGGAGGGCATGCAGTTTTATCAGAGATATATTTGCCTGCTTCATTTGGAAGACTACGAGGGTGTATTGAGAGACACGGCGCATAAATTGGCGCTGTTCGATCTGGTGCGGACTTATACGGAAGACGAAGAGATCAAACTGTCCTTCGAGCAGTATCGTCCCAGTGTGATTATGATCCATGCGAGGTCGAAAGGCGAAATTTGCCTCCAGAGTGAGGATTATGAAGGCGCACTCGATGTTGTGGAAGAGGGAATCGAAGAGATCCGTTCCTTTTTCGAAGCCTTTGGCGATCCTGAACTCGTGGCATCGAGTGAGGAACTGTTGGCCCTCCAAACCTGGTCTGAGGAAATCCGGAGCAATTGTCCGGTAAGTTTGAGGCAGCGATTATCGACGCAGCTCCAGGATGCGGTAACGGATGAGAGATATGAGAAGGCTGCCCAGATTAGAGACCGCCTCCAGGGGCTTGAAGGAACAAGCATCTGAGGCCTTTGGTGGAGACACGGGACGAAGTAGCCGTTGTACTGGCAAATTGGAACAGCATCGGACACATCGAAAGATGTCTGAACGCCCTTTATGCGCAATCTCACCTACCTTCTGAGGTAGTGGTTGTAGACAACGGGTCAACGGATGGGTCCCTCGAGCTGATCCAAAGGAAGTTTCCACAGGTTTCCACGCTGTCGTTGCCTGAAAACCGGGGCATCCCGGTTGCATGGAATCTGGGGATAGAAAAAACCGGAAGCCCATATGTCCTGATCTTGAACACGGATGTGTTCCTCGATCGGGATTTTTTGTTTACCTCGCTAACTGCAGTTCGTGGTGAGCCGGACATTGGATCTGTGGCCGCAAAAGTTTTCAAGGCCGATACCGGGACCATAGACTATGTCGGTCTTTACCTCCAGCGTCGATTCAGGGTAGTGAACAGCGGGAATTCCACCGAGCGGGAGTTTGTGTTCTCTGGTACTGGGGCTGTGATGTTTCTTCGCAGGGCGATGCTGGAAGACCTTCGGGTTTCCGGAGAATATTTTGACGAATGGTTCTTCGCATACGGGGAGGATACAGATCTTGCGTGGCGAGCTCAGCTTCGCGGGTGGCGGTGCCTGTTCGTGCCCGAGGCGGTTGCCCACCACATTGGCTCGGCATCGCAGGATGGCAGGGTGCGCGTGGTAGAGAAGACCGCCTTTTTTCAGCGACACCTCTGGAAAAACCGGTACGTTACCATTCTTAAAAATGCTTCACCCGGTGTGTTTGTTTCGCTGCTGCCATGGCTGATACTGGCGGAAGCGCTGAGTTGGCCCTATGTGCTGTTCCGAATTCCGCACCGCTTCCATATCTTCATCTTGTCTCATCTGGATGTGCTGCGCAATCTTGGCAAAGTGCTCAAGAAGCGCGCCGAAATTCAGCGTGCCC
>CAVOEZ010000600.1:0-3430 GCA_963694355.1 Latescibacteria bacterium UBA2968
CAGTAAACCGCTCACCTGCATTATGGAGTTCCATTGCGCAGGCCATTCCGGCGGGTCCGGCACCCAAAATCAATATCTGATCCTGACTCATTCAGTGTCTCTTGTGAAGTGTTTGTGCGAAATGAAAATTGTAGCAAGAATTTGTATACGTGTAAGTTACGTGTTAAAACCGAGATAATATATAGGTTTCATGACCAAAGGTCAAATCGGTCGATAGCGATTTGTCAGAACCCTTCAACCGGTAAATTCGCCGCCTGTTCTTATGGCCGTGTAAAGTGTCTTCATCTCGTTGATCAAGGTGCGGCGTTCAAGCAGGAGCAGAACAATTCCATAGGTGAGGAGCAGTGTGCATCCGCCGGCAATTGTGCCAACAATGGGCGAGTGAACTTCGGTGAGCGGGAGGATGAGTATGCGGATGCTCAGGGCAGTGCCACCAGCCAGAACTGGAGGGCCAAGGGTCTTCAACCATGGCACGTCTACATGTGCCGAACAGCTTCTTAACGCAACGATAATGGCAACTGAAGCTGCCACGCTCATGCTCAGGGCTGCCCCTTCGACGCCGAACCGCAAGGCAAGAAAGGGGGTTGCGAAAAGAAGCACTGCGGCCTGAGTTCCATAGTATCGAATAATGCGTTTCGGATCTCCCACACTCCTCAAGAGTGCATTGATGTCATCCTGAATCGGCCTGCAAAGAGAATAAAGCAGCAGGCCCCGAAGGATCTGTACGATGGGAAGCCAGTCTTCCCCCAACAGAAGGAGCACAATGGCGGGCGCTTCTACCGCCAGCAAGAGCGATATGGGCAGTGTGGAGCGTAAGATGAATCTGAGTGCTCGTCGAAACGCCGCTGAAAGGTCCTCACGGCTATTCTGATATCTCGCATAAAGCGTGCCTGTGACGCTGGCAATCGTGTGTGTGATGGCTCCTGTGGGCATCTGGGCAAAGATGTGCGCCCGATCATAGTGGCCGAGTCTGCCGGTCTTCAGAAGAAAGCCTACCACAATTCTGTCGTAGTTGAGTACCAGCGTTTCAAGTACCCACCCGACCCAGAACCACCGCCCATAATTGAGCAAGGTCCGAGCATCATCCCGGTTGAAATCCTCGATTCGATGAAGCGGTGGCGGACGTTTCATCCAGAGCATCGTACAATAAACGGAGACATAGACAGCGCTCGCCACCGTGTGACTGAGGATCAGAGACCAGATTCCCGCACCCATGTAAACCGCGCAGATTCCGACTACAGCGGCAATGGTTGTTGCGGTGGCATGCGAGGCAGCCAGACGGCCGAACTCCAGGTCTCTCCGTAACTGTGTTTCAGCAGTGAAGGATGCCGCTCTGATCAGGTCGAACACGGCAAAAACCATCAGGGCAGTAGGGACCATAGATCCTGCATCAAGCGGTTGACGGGGTTGTGAATCGAAAGGATCGGGGATCCCGGTAGGGGAGTGCTGCGCGTACAGGGCAAGGCTGACGGCCGCAATTGTGCCGACGGCGCCGAGGCCCAGGCTGAGAAAAAAGTGTGTGGGCGCGATCTGGTGTACACGATCGTGCTGGTGTATCAAGGCGAAATGCAGACCCAGATTCCTGAGCGAGACAATGATGGCAAGGAGAGACAGTGCAAGTGACACCTGTCCGATATCCGAATCGGTCAGGTGTCGGGTGAGGATGATTACGGCAATCCAATTGACTATTCTACCGAAGTAGGTGCTTCCGAGGGTGTGAAGCGTACCCTTCACGATTCTTTGAAGGGGTGAACGCTCCTCAGGCATGGGTGGCGTTCCTTCTGGCTGCGAGATGGAGCCAGACAAGCGCCACAATCAAGCCAATTGAGGACAGGAGTGAGATCCAGCGACAGGTTACAGCAATGGGGTCTCGGAATGTCAACTGGACGGTGCTTGTCCCGGAAGGAACGACCAGGCCTTTCCAGACATAGTTGGTACGAACGATGGGCGCTGGTTTTCCATTTATCGAGGCTTTCCAGAACGGATGGAAGTTTTCAGAAATTACCAGCAGGTGAGGATCGGTTACCGAGACCTCCAACTCCATGTGCCCGCTTCGGGGGTCATAGAATTTCTGATCTATTCGGCCCTTCTTCACTATCCCAGACCGGCTAATCATATTCGGCAATTCGTCCTCGACTATTGGTGTGGACGATGGGTCGAAGTTGGGATTCAGAAGATGTCCAAAAATGGTCTCTTCATCCTTCTCCACGCGATACTGTGAAGCCAGGTAGAACCAGGGCATTGCCGTTGGATTCCTGTAGACATGCAGTCTGTTGGCATGAATTACTTCGGTCAAGTCGGGCGCGTTCAAAGGTTGTGGAGAAACGACATATTTCGTATTCAGCAGATTCAGAATAGAGAGAAATTGGGGATTACCCAGAAGCCCCAGAAGTTCCTTGGGAGGTCGATTCAGTGGGGTTGAGATCCGATCGAATCGCTGCATCGAAAATGGCTCGTGATGGAACACCTTGACCAGATCGACCAGGTCTTGGGGAAAATAAATCTGGGGCAAAACAAGCGTGCGATAGAGTTCACCGTCTGATCTGAAATGATTTGCTACATCAGGGAAGAGCTTCTCTGCAGGGGGAGATCTGTCGGGATCCAGATACTTGAGGAACTGTTTGTCGATGCGCCAAGTATCGGCAAGTATCAAGGGGATAAGAATTACGGTGAACAGCAGCGGGGTGAGTCCGCCTCTTATTCGTTTAAGCGTAATGAAGTATAATAGCGCGAGGATCACAGCAGACAACATCGCTCCTTGACCCAACTGTTCCAGATTCGATTCAGCAATCTGAAGTTTGAAGGCTGGAATGTCTGACCAAAAAACACTCGTCCAGATGTTCAGGGTCATTTTTGGTGCAAGTGAAATCACCAGCAGAACTGCCATTCCGATAGCCGACCCAATTGTGAGTTTACGAGATAGATCTTGATCGGTTTCGGAAAGCAATCTATCGAGCCCAAATGCAGCCAGGCAGCAAGCCGGAAAGGCGAACAAGAAGGCGATCATCCCCGGCACCCGGAGGACCTTCATACCTGGGATATAGCGGTAAAGGAGGCCGTGGACCGGTGTATGCGGACCCAGAGAAAAAGCAAGCGAGAAGAAAAAGAGCACCAGGAAGAGAAGAATTCGCCAGTCGGTGCGGAGGCGACCGAGAGCGAACACGGAGAGGAACAGAACGATGAGACCGAAGTACTCACTGTTCAGCTTAAGGGAATTACGCCCCCAGTAGAAATTCTTCGCCTCGGGAATTCTGTAGTGCACAAATTCGGGGACGACAAGCGAAGCGATTTCTTCGGGATGCAGAGACCAGGACTGGGCATAGTCCATGCCAACACCCTCCCCCTGGTCACCCGCACGTCGCGACTCGGTGGTTGTGTACCAGTACGCTGGAAACACACCGACCGATCCAACGGCAAGTCCGAGACTCAC
>CAVOEZ010000601.1:0-3427 GCA_963694355.1 Latescibacteria bacterium UBA2968
CTCTGGGGTTCCGACTGGCCGCCATCGGGAAGACATCTGACCTATCGCCAGAACCTGGAACTGATCCGTATGTGCGCAAAACTTGACGGCCCCGATCTCGACAAAATTTTGGGAGAAAACGCTTCCCGGATCTACGGTATTTGACCATTATTCAACAAGGAGTTTGCCGGTGAAAATCGTTGTTTTCGGTGCGGCAGGATGGCTGGGCCGCGCAACGCTCACGAATCTCTCGACAGACCATGACGTTCGTGCCTTCGATTATTCTGAGGAAGCGTGGGATGCCTGGAAAGAAACAGACGGCGAGTGGTCTGGCGAAAAGGTGCAGGGAGACATCTCCGATTTCAGCACGGTGCATGAAGCCACCGAAGGCATGGATGCGATCCTCCACGCCGCCGTCTATTTCGGTGGCGGCCCGGGTGCATACAACGTGGACGACAACAATCCCTTCCTGATCAATCTCAAGGGTCTCTGGAACGTGCTCGAGTCGGCACGCCAGCGTGAAATCAAACGAGTTGTACACATCGGATCCTGTCAGACCATCCATCCGGAAGGGGTGTTCTTCACATCGGAAGTCAGGCGGCCAGACAGCCATCCTTACGCGGTATCCAAGCGGCTGCAGGAGGAACTGTGCCGGCAGTTTCACGACGGTTACGGATCCAGTATCATTGTCCTGAGACCAGATTATATTGTGGACAGCCGCATCGGAATGGGTCGGCACAGGGAGACGCTGGGAACAGAAGAACGCCCGCTACGTGAGGGCTGGGTGTGCCGACACGATCTTGCACAGGCCTGCCGACTCGCCCTGGAATCCACCACCATCGACTTCGACATATTTCATATCGTGGGCACAAAGGGAGCGGATCAGACCTGTAATGTGGCACGGTCCAGAGAAGTCCTTGGACTGGAATACAAAGGGGATCTGGAACAATACGGAGAATCATAACCCTTGAATCGAGAGTCCTGTCTTCGTAGATGAAAAAGGAAGCTGATCATGGCTGAGCAAATGAAACGCCGGATAGAATGGTACCGTTGTCCAGTCGACCGTCAGACACTTTTCGCTTTGAATCAACGGAGTAATTTCCTGGGGTTTCTACAGACCCTCGGACACCTTGGTGTCCTCACACTCACGGGTTCGTTCGCTTGGTACGCATGCTATAATCTCAACTGGCCCTATCTGCTTCTTGCGTTGTTTCTTCACGGCACCGGCTACGCATTTCTTCTGAACGGCTTTCACGAATTCTGCCACTTGTCTGTTTTCAAAACCAGATTCTTCAACGTATTCTTTTTGAAAGTGTTCAGCTTCTTGGGTGGATACAACCCTGTCTTTTTCTGGGCAAGCCATTCCGATCACCACAAGTATACACTTCATACGCCGGATGACACGGAGGTCGTGCTGCCTGTAAAAATCTCGCTGGGCAGCTTCCTGAAAGTCGCCCTGGTGAATCCAGTGGGTGTCTGGGGACGGTGGAAAAGCATCGGGAAGCTCTGCCTCGGGAAACTCTCCGGAGAGCGGGAATTGACCCTCTTTCCCGAGTCCGATCCTGAACTGCGGAAGCGTCTGTTCAACTGGGCGCGTATTCTCCTGGTGGGTCACGGTCTGATCCTGGCCGTTTCCATCTACTTCGAACTGTATATGATCCCAGTCCTCGTCACTTTTGCGCCGTTTTATGGAGGCTGGCTGCTTTTTCTCTGCAACAACGCACAACACATTGGACTTACGGACAATGTACCGGACTTCAGGCTCAACAGCCGGACCATCATCCTGAATCCCCTGTTCCGGTTTCTTTACTGGCACATGAACTACCACGTCGAGCACCATATGTACGCTGCTGTTCCCTGCTATCGGCTTGGCAAGGCTCATAAGGTGATCGAGCACGACCTCCCCTACAGCAGAAATGGTCTGTGGGAAACGTGGACGGAAATCATCCAGATTCTGAAACAACAAAAAACGCATCCTGATTACCAGTTCAGGGCGGAGCTTCCCTCTCCCTCATCGCCAGTGAAGGCTACCGAAAATGCTGACTGATTCACAAATTGATCAGTTTAATCGAGCGGGAGCCGTTACGGTCGATTCCCCTTTGACCGAACAGCAAATGTCTGCCGCAGCAGCGGTATACGATCGAGTGCTTCCTTTCGTTGAATCCGATAATGCCGAGCAGTCCAGATATCGACTCAGCAACGCCTGCCAGTTTTACGATCCGGAATTGCTGGACCTCATTCAGCACCCATTTTTCGAAACCGTAGCGAAACAGGTATTGAATGCGAAATCGGTCAACCTTTATCTGGCCGCAATGGCGCATACCCACGCGGAACCCGGTGCCGAGTGGAGTTTCGACCAACATACGGACATCCAGTACTGCACCTCCGATCTCGACGGGACTCCCAGAAGAATGGTCTGCAGTTTCTTTGTCTGGATCAGCGACGTCAATGAGCAGCGTGCGCCTCTTGTTCTGCGTCCCGGTAGCCACAGGTTGATCGCGGAATGGCGTGAGCAAGATCCTGATCTCAAGGGCGTAACTCCCCAGGTGGTGGGCACAAAACTCGCCGATCTCCCCGATCTGCCATTCGAGGAGCCACAACCGGTTGTGGCCAATTCAGGGCAGGTTTCGGTCCTCACCACAGGGACGATTCACGGCGCCTCCCGCAACGTAGACACAGTACCGAGAAAATCCCTGCACATCACCTTCACGCCCGAAGACGTCGAAATTCTGCTCCCACCCCGGCAGGTGGACCTGAAGAAGGCATACGACAAAGAACTCAGAATGCGCCTGCGAAAAGACCGCGTCCACATCATCCCAAACAGACAATGAAGGGTCAATCTCCATCGATGACGCTCCCCGTACGTTCGAGCCTCGTCGAGAACACAGGATCACCAATCCGATCTCACATCAACTCCGTGCGTTCGAGCCTCGTCGAGAACACAGGATCATCAGACCCATCACTCATCCGAAGGATTACCTGAGATGATCACCAACTCTGAAATCTCCCAATTCGATAGTGAGGGTGCGGTAACAATCGACACCCCCCTCACACCTGAGGAAATCGCCGCAGCAGACATAGCCATCAGTGAGCAGCTCCCGTTCAAGGAGCCGTCAGAGGGAGAAGAGACGCGATACCGCCACGGAGCCAGCGGTGATATCTTTCACCCTGCCCTGGTCAATATCATTCAGCACCCGTTTTTCGAAGAAGTCGCCAAACGCGCACTCCGGGCAGAAGAGGTGAAATTCTTCCAGTCCGCCCTCTTCTGCTCATATCCGCAACCCGCAACCGAATTCACCTTCGACCAGCACACGGATATCCAGTACTGCACCTCCGATCTCCAGGCCGAGCCGAGGAGAATGCTCTGCAGTTACTTCATCTGGATCAGCGATGTGAATGAACATCGTGCGCCTCTCATGTATCGGCCGGGAAGCCACCTGCTTATCGC
>CAVOEZ010000602.1:0-3423 GCA_963694355.1 Latescibacteria bacterium UBA2968
AGAGAACCTGAACAAAGTCTGTGACGAATTCGACATTTCGTCCAGGTACACCAGTCACGAAACACTTCTCCGTGAGCAGGAAGTCGATCTCGTCAGCGTATGCACGTACCCGAAAGCCCACGCCGAGCAGACCATTGCCGCAGCCAAATCCGGAGTGAAAGCCGTACTGTGCGAAAAACCCATGTGTCTGGGACTGGGCGAAGCGGATGACATGATCGAAACCTGCCGCGCAAACGGCACCAAACTCGTCATCGCACACCGCCACAGGCAAAACCCCAACTTCACCAGGGCGCGGGAACTGATCGCCGAGGGCGCTATTGGAGAACCCCGACTTATCTGGGCTTACCTCACCAGCGCCATTATCGACAACGGCACCCACATCGTGGACCTCATGCGCTATCTCCTCGGCGATCCCGAGGCCGACTGGGTTATGGGCCACGCCTCCCGGCAGCGAGATACACTCTATCAGTCCTCTCCGGCCGAGGAATCCGGCACTGGCCTGATTGCGTTCAAGACCGGAACCCGCGCCCTCATAGAAATGGGTGAGCTCACGCCCAATGACGGGTTCAAATTCCGTATCCTTGGATCCGAAGGATCACTCGAAGCCGCCATCGAAGGGGTCGACTGGTTCGACAAAACCGGCGCCCACGAATTCCGAGCGGAACCCAGTCAGGGATTCGTGGAGCAGACTCGTGAAATGATCCGTTGGGTCGAAGGCGGACCCGAACCCAGGAATCCCGGGGAAAAGGGCCGAGCGGTAACCGAACTGCTCATGGCCATCCACGAATCCGCACGGACAGGCGCCGTCGTCAACCTCCCACTTGAAGCCAGAGGGTATCCTATGGAGGAGCGGGTTGATTGATCGCGCATTCGGCTCTGAAGGCAGCGCACTCAAGGCAAACCTTTGGCTGGGGTCGCAGGTGGAGAACAATGCACGTCTCACCCACTACATAGACAAGCTGCAGAAGGGCATGATGCCGGAGCAGGCAGCCACATCCGTCAAGAAATATCTATTTGACTATGGCGGTCTGTCCGAAGAATAGGAAGATTTAGAGACGCCTGATTACTTCCAGGAGCGGCACGCCGTCAGGCTGCGTGCCGCTCGTTTAGATTGTACTGTTCGCCAGGACTATCTCCGTGGCTGAATCACCTCGACCCGATTCCCGAACGGATCACCATATTCCAGTCTCTTAAATCCTAGAATAGGAACCGAATCAGGTAGATCAGACCCACCATCAGAGAGTTGCTTACTCGAGTGCTAGATTTCCGTGACCTCGTAAGCCAGTTCTCCAATTGTTCGAGAGCTGAGGTCTTCCTTCACACCGCATGCCGCTTAACGTTTCAGGGCCCCCGATGGCGCTGGAGGCTTGTGGTGAATACGGGCAGCCGTTGTTGCAGGCCGTACCAAGGACGGCAAGGCCACCCGAGATTTCAACGAAGCAGTGCGCGTCCGTTACTCAACTTCAGAATAGCCGACAATGCACGAAGCTGGAAAAATGGTTCAAGGACCTTTCTCTCGTCAAACCCATCTTCCAATATCGCTTTGCCTCCGCTACTGAGAAACTGCCCCAATGTTACTGTATGCTCGACAATCCACCCTATTTCGTTCGGCCTAAGCAGGAGCAAGCCCCGCACTTCGGATGAAGGAGTGGGCGATTCGTTGGCACGAGCAAGATACATCACCGCGATTTGATGATCATGCGAACGGTTATCAGATCCGATTAACAGCGGAGCCGCTCCCTCGGACGTATCCTGAGTCCACACGATTTCCTGGAGGTCTGTATCATCCCAGCCTCGGTCCACCCAATATGTGCCCAAAGGGGACGACCGATGGATGTTGAGATCTGCCTCTTCATTTACTTCCCTCGCCGCGCATTCCCAGGCAGTCTCGTTCGCCTCGCAGTGGCCTCCCAAGCGTATGACAGCAAGCGAGTCGCCACCATGTTTTGGAGCAACCACGAAGACATAACAATTTTCAACAATCAGATATGCCCCGGCAGTGCCAACACGCGCTTTGTCGAGACCAAGTGACCGTGCATCAAGCATTGTATTGTTCCTGAAGGAAAGACTAAGAACGGCTATCTCTTGGCAGCTGGTGCCGTAGGATGCGGCGTTGGCGCTTTTTCGATCGAGGGGATCGGGAGCAGACTAAGCCCGGTCGGCGCACAAGTTCAACTCGTTTTTGACCTTGAGCGTCAATAGCTCCTGATTTTCTGAAGTTCAACGCACCGCTCAAGGGCCTCAATTTCATCAGCCCTGCCTATCAGATCAATCGCGTCTGAAATCGGAATCCAACTCACCCGTACGATTCGAGTGTCTTCGGTTCGTTGATCAGGCGATCCACCATTAGCGTGAGCGAGAAACCAGTTGATTGTCTTATGGACGATTGGAGGATGCTCATCCAAGACGGTCTTCAATACAATAGGTGTATCGGTGGCCGCCTCGACGGTGTAACCTGTTTCTTCGAGAACCTCTCGAAGAGCGCAGTCAAGAACTGACTCACCGGCCTCTACACGACCCTTGGGCAAGGTTGGGTCAGGGTAGCGCTTGTTCCAAATGAGGAGGACTTCAGGCTCTGTCAAACCTCTACGCAAGACGACACAGCCGGCTGCGATTTCGGCTTCACACATCATCGAGTCCCTTATGAGAGGCCTTAGCCATTTGGATATAGCCTTTAGTCAACAGAGCGTGTTGGTTGCAGGAAGGCAACCAGAGGTATCTATTGCTTTGCACCGTGCCGCCGCAAGATCTCCGCGACCTCAACGTGTCCCTGCCGTTCTGCACGCGCCAGAGGCGTTGCCCAGGGTTTATCGTCTGGCAGGTGAAGGGAAGCGCCGCGTTCCAAGAAGTACTCTACCAGGTTTTTCCGCCCGTAGCAGGCTGCCCAGCCAAGAGCGGTCGATTGGAGTTCGTCGTCCCTCGCGTCAAGGTCCGCG
The DNA here is from genome assembly GCA_963694355.1 of Latescibacteria bacterium UBA2968. GTDB lineage: Bacteria > Latescibacterota > UBA2968 > UBA2968. The sequence goes on from CAVOEZ010000602.1 coordinate 2,937, forward strand.
CCGGCCTCGACCAGGAGACAGGCAAGTGAAAGACGTTCTTCATCAGGGATCCGCAGGATATCGATGGAGACCCGCTGTAACAGGGTGTGATTTTCGCGTCCACGGACATTCGGGCTCACGCCGTGAAGGAGGATCGCCTGAATGGCCTTCAGATGCCGTTTATTGAAGTAAGACATCGCAAAGTAAAGCACCTCGAACCAATTCTCCTCCGTAAGATCCGGGTTGTGTCTCAGTGCGATTTCGATGATGTCGACATGTCCCCCGAACATGGCGCTGTGAAGTGCTTGAGGCGCCTGATCAGGATGCTCCTGCAGCATCTCGACAACGACTGCCACGTTCCCACAACTCGCGTATTCCCCGATGCTCTGTGTGGCGCCGTGTCGATAAAGCAGGCTCAGCATCTCTTCTGATTTGTTTCCATCCAGATTCGAGACGGCAGGGCTAAAGGCATATAGCTTGGTATTGACGTCGGCGCCTCGTTCGATCA
>CAVOEZ010000603.1:0-3420 GCA_963694355.1 Latescibacteria bacterium UBA2968
ATGCCCAGGAGGCGGTCGTGCGAATTTCAGACGCCTGCCAGAAGGTGAAGGATGTATTGGGTCAAATCTCAACCCTGGCCAGTTGGGAAGGGAAGTCCTATCTGGATGGTGTGGAGATGCTTGATCTGAAGCGGGCATGAACCAAATCGTAATTTGTGGGGGAGAGAGGCATTGAATAGGACAGGCAGCCCCGATTTGTCAGAGATGATCGACAGGGCCTCTGAAGATTCGGACACCTTGGATAGGATGAAGGCGGTAAAGGCACTTAAGGCCCTCGATCTGCGTCAAATCATCGCTCATGATTGCCTGCAGGTGGTGGAAAGCGGCGAAAACCCGGCACGGCGTGCAACGGCCGCTCAGATTCTGGGGTATCACGGGGCGGTTGACCGTTTTAAGGAGTTGACGGATCGACTCGTCTGCTGTGTTGACAAGGAACCCGACCTATTGGTTAAGAAGGCGATCGCTTTTGCCCTGGCTGGAACGGAGGCAGCTGTCGATCTGCTTGAGCGACCTGAGCATGAGTTGGTTATGGAATCGCTTCAGGGTATGCCTCTTTCGAAAGACGCATGGAGAAAAATGCTTCTGCGGTTTTTTGCCGGCGCGGACGCCGGAATCGAAGATGCAATGATCAGCCGGATGCTTCAGGTAGACGATCACGCCCAGCAAGTGATTTCATTCTTGATGGAGGAGGCGTTTCCTGAAGCCTGGGGAGACCCTGCGCCGAGGGTTTTTCGCCTTTTTGGCAGCCTTGAGCAGTCCGATCTTTTCCTGGCCATTGCGGCAGCCCAAGAGGATATCAGCCGAACCTATAGGGACATATGGCCGGGCATTCTGCGCAGAGAACGGAAGCGGACCGTGATGGAGATCTTTGCCGAACGCATCGAGAAGGACGGTGTCGCCCAAGCGTTAATACAGACTCTGGTGGACACAGTGTCTTCAGATTCTGAATTCTACAGTGACAATCGCAGGTTCGTCTTCATGATTTTGGGGACATTCGAGGCGATGGAAATGCGCCAGTTTCTGGATGTGGCATCGGGTGTTTCAGAGGCCCTAACGGGCGATGGCGCCTCGCGACTGGCAGAAGTCCTGGCAATGGGCTCGCAGAGGCACGCGGAGTTGAGGACGCCCTTGCGCGAGTTGATGGCCGACTGGGAATCCATTCAGCCCGGTTTGGGGCTCAAGGTGTTTCACACAAGAATCGGGGTCGGTCGGATGGTTTAAGCGTGTAGGCGCACCGACAGGCGCTACGCTGAAAACATTATCGTTGTTCCTCACTGCCCGCCGGCACCACGCCCCTCATTCTCAGAAATGCTACAAGGATGGCGATCGATAACGCCCACTATGTCATTTCCCCCCAATCGTGATAAAATTGTATCCTCCCCTTCGGTGTATAGTCCTGGTATGCGACATACTGTGGTCCATGCGTGGGATATCGACTGGCATAACGCCATGCTTCGCCAGCCACTTTTTAGACAAGCTTGATAGCATACTCCATCGGTTGAAATTGCCGAAATCAATAATGCCAAACTTGCCCCCTGGTGCAAGGTGTGAAATGGCAACGGAAAGCGCTTGGTTCTGCCGCTGTCTCATTGCCAGGCTGTAGGAAAAAAGCACTGCCTGAAATTTTCTTTTCAGGGTGTAGTTTTCTGCGTTTGCCTGGATTGGTTCGATATTTCTCAGTCCTTGTCGGCGAATGCGTTTTTCCGCGACGGCCAACATCTCTGGGGAGAAGTCCAGACCTGTGATGTGCCCTGAAGGTCCGACAGTGCGGCAAATCTGAGGCAGGTACGAGCCCGTGCCAGTACCGATCTCCAGCACGGAATCTCCAGGCTGAAGAGCCAGGAGATCGATGACGATTTTTCGATCGAATAGAACAAACAAGCGGGTGACATCATATATCGATGCCACCCGCTTATAATATGCAATGATCGCGTTCGCATGAGCGATGTTGCCAGAAGAAGTCACGAGGAGAATTCCCTTATTTGGCAACCCCTCTTTCCAGCATCTGCCCGGTGATTCGCTGCGTTTCCCTGCTAAAGGTTTTCTCAAATTCCGGATAGTACTGCACTACCTGATAGAAGAATTGTGCCGCATCTCTATCAATGATGTGAAAACGTTGCTGCAAATCCTGTTCGGTTGGAAAGATGATTTGGCGACCTACCCTGAATTCCTTAATGCTGAGTGGCAACGTGGTGTTGAGTGCAAGAATTCGTTTCAGGACCATCACACTCTGTAACACCTCCAGGGCGGTGGCGCCCCGCACGCCCCTGGGTTTAATATTGGACAACAAAACCGTCCACTTGTCCGGAGAACCATCTGGCTGTCGTTTGTTCCCATGCATAAGATCTGAAATATAACTTCCGGGCGATGTATAGTCGCTCTGGTATGAGATCTTCGCCTTAGGCGGCACGAAAGGATGTTTAGGCGTTCCCTTTTGCTGGGCATCGAAGGTCAAAACAAGGGTTTTGTTGTTATCGTGGTTCTGGTGGTCGAAGAGGTTGTGGAGAAATGCAATTTGAAATCCGCTGCTGTCCGGGGCAGATGGTAGGTCCTCAAGGAGGATCATCCTGGTTGGGCTCACGTTCTTCCCGTAACCCGTCTTGTGGACAATCTCCCACAACATCCTGCGCACCATAATTTCCTCCCCCGGTAAGCGTCCATTCAACAAACTTGCATAGGTCCCTTCGTTCCTTATGCTGGGATCTTCGGTGACCCAACTTTTCAATCTGGTCATGAGATGCTTGAAGATTTCGCTTTCGTATAGAAATCTCAGATCGAATATATCGTCGTCCCGGACACGGTAGGCATTTCGAAACAGCTGATTGCCGAAGGCATCGAAGATCTTGGAATCCTTGGGAATGACGTAACTGAAGGATTTCTCCTCAAGTGGAACCACATGAGGTGTGAGTACCACAATGACTTCCTTCTTGGTGTTTTCGATTACTTTCCGTCGGAAAGGCAGGCCCAGAATCGGGATTTGAGACAGGATGGGAATGCCAATCCGTTTCTCCTGCCTATCAGTTGAAATAAGTCCGCCGATAATGAATGGGGTGTTGTCTGCCACCCTTACAAATGTCTGTACCTGCCGGTTGTCCACGGTGGGCGCGAAGAAGACGTCGCCTGCCTGCGCACTTGCCGACTGATTAACCGCACTGACGATGGTTTCCACTTGCATGGTGACTTCAGAACCATCCTCACTGATGCGGGGGCGCAAATTCAGGACGATCCCAACAGGAAAGTAATCCACGGACTGGATGATACTATTTCCTGTAGAAGTCGATTTAACAACCGGGACCTGCTGGCCTACCTGTATGCGGGCCTGCCTGCCATCCAGCACCAGAACCGAAGGGCTGGAGAGGATTTCGGCGTCGTCGGTTTCGACGAGAGCTCTTATGGTGCTGCGAAATGAGAACAAGTCCC
>CAVOEZ010000604.1:0-3420 GCA_963694355.1 Latescibacteria bacterium UBA2968
CCTATAGGCACGCATCGCCTCCAACATATCCTGGTCGCCTTCATCGAGGAACACCTCCTGAAAGTCCCTGGGTGTCCCTCTGATGTTCCGAAAATGCACGTAAACGATCTTCTTGCGTCCACCGATATCCCGAATCGCGTCACAGACATTCACACCCATCTCTGCCACACAACCCTGGCAAAACAGCATCGCATTGTTGTGGCTAGGCACCAGGTCGAAAATACGGTGATACTGTTCCAGAGTCGACACAATGCGTGCGGCACCACCCAGCGGTTCAGGGATTGGCGGATCATCGGGATGCAAGGCCATACGAACACCACTGGACTCCGCCACTGGCACCACTCGTTCGAGGAAATACTCGATATTCTCCCACATCTTCTCCTCGGAAATGACCTTGTCTGCATGGTGCGGCGGGTCCTGAGTAAACGCTTCATAATTAAACGTGCTGTAGGCTGATCCACCTCTACCAGGAGGAACAGAATCTGTTCGGAAATTCCCAATCGGCTTGAAATTGTATCCAAAAGTCGGTATTCCTGCATCGCCGAGATTTCTCAGAATTGTACACCATGCCTCAATCTTCTCGTCCCGGTCTGGAAGTCCGAGCGTGATCTCATCCCAACAATTTCTGGCTACGTTCATAAGCTGAAGACCGTGAGAGGCGGCCTGCTCTTTCTTCTCGATCCAGAAAGCTGTTCTGTCCTTTCCGTCTCGCATATCGGGCGAAGGATAAATGGTGAAATAGTCTGCCCCAATTGCCTTGAGAAAACTCAGGTTTTCGTCATTGACCTGGTTCCAGCCCAGTTGTTCCTGAATGATCATCATTGAGCCTTTTTTTGAGCGGTTACAAAGGCTGGTCTGACGCCTTTCTCAGAAGGACCGTCAGATTTGTGATTTATCTATACACAGCCTGAATCAGGGCCCGTATATATCCCACAGCATAAGCGCGGCCGGCGCGATCCGATCGTGTCTGTGGAAATCCCGGTGTGTGGTCCATCATATATGGCCCATTAAACCCCGCTTCTTTGTAGATCTGCATCGCCCTGTACATATCGATATCGCCTTCGTCCAGAAAGACCTCCTGGAAACTGGGCAGGGCGCCACGTACATTCCGAAAATGAACAAAAACGATCTTGTCGAGCGTGGCCATTTCCCTGATCGTCTCGTAGGTATCCACAGCCATCTCCGTAACGCAGCCCTGGCAGAACAGCATGCCATTCGACCGACCGGGCGCCAGTCCAAAGATCTTGCGATACTGATCGATAGACGACACGATCTGTGCCACACCGCCAAGCGGTTCCGGAATAGGTGGATCGTCGGGGTGAAGCGCCATTCTTACGCCGGCCTCCTCTGCTACGGGGATCACGCGAGTCAGAAAATACGCCATCCGTTCCCACATCTCCTCCTCAGATACGGAAGGAGAATACTGTTCTGGCCGGTTCCGGGAAAACACCTCGTAATCGAACGTACTGTATTTTGCACCCCCTCTACCAGGCGGTACAGCGGCTGTTCTGAAATTTCCTCTGGGCTTGAAATTGTACCCGAGCGCCGGTATCCCCGCCTTCCCGATACATTTCAGCATATTGCACCACGCGCCTACTTTCTCTTCCCGATCTGGCGCAGCCAGCGTAATTTCGTCCCATCCCGCCATGAACATGCTGTTCAGAACAAGCCCATGGGATTCCACCTTTTCTTTACATTCGAGCAAAAAGTCCGTGCTGTCCCGACCGTCTCTGAGATCCTTAGTGGGATCCACGTTATGCATATCCCGAATGTCGAGACAAATCATATCGACACCAATGGTTTTGTAAAACGAAAGGGTTTCGTCGTTGAATTCCCGCCATTGTACCAGGTCCTGGATATTCATCTCATTCTCCCGATTGTGAATTATCAAGTGGCCTGCAGATTATGTAACCGGATCGAAGTGATGTCAAGCATTGAATCACCAGACTAATAACTCCGGCGCTAATCCAACAAAGCGGCCGGGATGGCTTCTCCTGGCCGCATCATTTCGTTCGGAACAATCCCAATTGCAACGGTAATCTTTCTCCAGCACGCTTCCTACAATCGTCTGAAGGTGGATGAGATCCACAGAACTGGAAAGAGACTCGTCAGCACCGTACATCAGTCCCTTCACCTTGTCAGGAGTCGCCGTCAATGCGGTGACCATAATAATGGGGATGTAACCTTCGTGCGGTGACACTCTGACCAGCTGAGATTTCATCTCCCGAATACAGACTGGATCGCCGATCTGATATACCCCACCGCGAAGGCCCTGCCTGACCAGAACGTATCCTCACTATCCGGGAATGCAGGGGTATGGTCCATCATGAACGGCCCTTTGAACCCGATCGCTTTGTAGGCTTCCAGTGCTGCGATCATATCCTGGTCTCCTTCATCCACGAACACCTCCTCAAAATGGGCAGGGGTCCCTCGGATGTTCCGGAAATGAACATAGGCGATCTGATCCGCCATCCGGTGAATCGCGCTCGGGATATCCTCACCCATCTCCGCAACGCAACCCTGACAGAACAACATCCTGTGGGAAAGGCTGTTCTTCAACCGGAAAATTTCCTCAAACTGATCTAGCGAGGATACGATTCTTGCGGCGCCTCCCAAGGATTCGCGCACAGGGGGATCATCCGGATGGAGCGCCATAACCACGCCAGCCTCCTCGGCAACGGGCAGTGCCCGTTCCAGAAAAAAGGCCAGATTTTCCCAAAGCGCCTCCTCGCTGATCCGGTCTCTCACCGTAGGATTATCCTGGAGCTCCTGGTAATCAAAGGTGCTGTATTGTGCGCCTCCACGCCCCACTGCTGCAGTGGTGCGGAAGTATCCTCCCGGTTGAAATGTGTAGCCAAGTGTGGGTATGCCAGCCTCACCCAGATTCCTCAGAAACAAACACCAGGCATCGATTTGCCGATCCCGGTCTTCGCACCCCAGGGCGATCTCCTCCCAGGTCTTTGTGCCGACATTTCGCAGCACCAGATCGTGTTTCGCTGCGAGATCCTTCATCTCCTTCCAGTACCCAATCCTGTCCTTTCCATCCCACACGGGTGGTGACGGGTGGATGGACAGGTAGTCCACACTCAGGGCAGAGAAAAAAGAAAGTGTCTCGTCATTCACCTTGTCCCATGGAAGATGTTCAAGAATGGTCATCGATCGATCGCCTCCGATACTATGAGAGAATATGCCGGAATCTCCATAGAAAGTTGACGGCCCCCTTCCTGGAAGTCAAGTATAGTTCAGCCCGGTCGATCGAAGCCTTTTCCAGGTTTAAAGAAAAAACCCGCTGCCGATGTTTAGTCGACAGCAGGCATAAATCGCACAGCCATCCAAGCTGGCCGCACCCGGATCACCGAGCTGGCCGCATTTCAATCCCCGGGACATCGAAATATCCTGGGAGAACGAGTTGACAGTTCT
>CAVOEZ010000605.1:0-3418 GCA_963694355.1 Latescibacteria bacterium UBA2968
AAGCTGGCAGGAGCTGCCGGAAAACGCGAAGGTCTATCTAAACCGGATCAAAGCACTCACCGGGACACCCATATCGATCGTATCTGTGGGACCGGACCGAGCGGAGACCATTGTGGTGTAGCGCGATTCAGGATAGTGACTTGAAACGCGGAAAGGCGCAGCCAATGACGGCTGCGCCTTTCTGTTGATGCAGGATCGCTATTTTCGTTTGTTCCTCCGGCTTCTGCGCGCGTACAGTTTTTCCATTTCCGATTCCACCGAAAGGACTTCCAGGTTTGTGTCCTTCCTCTTGATTCGCTCAATGGCGCTGGAGGAGCGAAGGCGAGCAGGCCAGTTCTGTTCGCAGGAGATTCTGAGAATTATTCTACCCAGTACTGAGGCCGCCTCCCTTAGATCAGAAATTTCGAGTTTGTCGAGCGTGTCGAAGGCTGTGTGGCCAAACCCCCTTCCGCTGAATATGGCTTCGATGTCGCCCATCATGGCTGTAGGCACTCCGGCTTCGAAAAAAGGAAAGTGGTCTGAGAATGCCGAAGACTTGTGCCCGAACGGCATGTCGCAGGCCATCTGCTTCCGACACTTTTCGAAGAATGAATTCAGCTCTGGCCAGTGGTGAATGATAAATCCCTTTCGCCCTGCAGCTCCGGCAGCATCCATATTGAGCATCATTCTCACATTCGCCATTTCCTCGAGGTGTGACGCAACATATTCCCGGGCACCGATGAGACCGATCTCCTCCGTGCCAAAAGCGATAAACCGGACACCGCAACCAAGCTTCCGTGCGGCGTAAGCCGACAACACTCGAGCCGACTCAAGAATGATTGCCATGCCGGATACGGGGTCGTGCGCACCCTGGGAGATATCGTGCCCGTCGTAATGGCAGCCCGCGACTACCCACTGATCCGGGTGATCCACTCCCGGGAGCTCACCCACCACATTCCAGGATGTCCGCGTTCGGGTCTTGTGCTGTGCCTTAAGGCGAAGCCGTATCGCTCCTTTTCGCTGCTGTATTCGGGTTAAGTATTCACCCCACTCCTTGGAGATTGAGATGCCGGGAATGAGGGCCTCGCGGTTCCGCGCAATGCTGCCTGTTGCAGGGCCAAGGCCATCGTAGTGATTCATGAAGATGAATGCCTCAGCTCCGGCCAAAGCGCTTCTACCGTATTTCTCGGAGCGGTGCACGTTTCGCCCCAGTCCTACGGGTGGTCGGCTTGTGGCCATCACGATCTTGCCCCTCAGATCTTTACCCTTTTTTTCGAAGTCTGCGGGTGATCCGTCGTCCACAGAAATGAATTCGGCCTCGAGCCTGGCAGAGGGACAATAGGGAAGTGCAATACACGGAATGACCTTGTGAACAGGTGAAATCATCTCCAGGTGTGTTTCACCACGTGACCAGGATGCGTATCTATAAGGCTCCATTCGCACATTGGACAGTCCATATTCACGATACCTGTCCCTGAAAAATTGGGCAGCTTGCTTCTCCCCAGGGGTGCCTCCGAATCTGGATCCAAAGTCGTCGCACAGGATCTGAAGATGGTCCATGGCCAACGAGGAGGTGTGAATATCCCCGAGCATGAGCCTGTCTGTCTCGATGTAGGGATTTCGAGTGGTCAATGCGCTCTCCTGAGAAAATTGGGTTGAATTTCTGGCATGGGCCAATTTAGTGAATCGGTCGAAAAAATGAAAGTCGAACGGGTGTACGCAATGGAGTTTACTGATATCTGGACGCGCATGGCATTTCGTCCCCCTTTTATCTTGACGGTTATTCGGTGAAACCCTACATTCCAGTTTCTTTGCCATCCCTGTACAATGGAGTGTAAATGTCTGTAACGCTGACATTTTTGGGAACCGCATCGGTCACTCCAGAGGCTGGCCACGATACCGCGAGTTTCCTGATCAACCGGAATATCCTCGTGGACACCGGGTGGTGTGCCGCAACCAGGATGCTATCATACGGCTTCTCACCCCTCGACCTGGAATATCTTGTTCTCACCCACTGCCATCACGATCATTATCTGGGTTTGCCTCACCTCCTGTTTTACAGACGCATGAGGCAGCGGGAGCGCAAGGATTTGCAGCCGCTGAATGTGATCGGTCCTTCAGAAGATGTCCAGCGGATTGTGGATCTCTCCCGGGATATGCTGCAGGTGGACCGGTTCCCGGACGTGGATCACGTGCCCAGAGTGCATCGACTGTCTCCTGGAGAAAGTTTCGATTGCTCTTCTTTTCGGCTGAGGACCTGTGACACGCTCCACGCTGTTCAGGGTCTGTGCTACAGATTCGAAAATCGGTCGGATGGTGTCAATATCGGATTCACAGGAGATACGGCCTACCACCCGCCCATCGCAAAATTTTTGAAGCATTGTCCCCTCATTGTGCACGAGGCTGCCCACGGCGCGAGACAGATAGAAAACGCAACAGAAACCGGCCATTCCAGTGCCGTGGATGCTGCACGAATTGCACAGGCCGCCCAGGCAGAGCGTCTTGCACTGATGCACCTGAGAGAAAATGATGTGACGGAGGCCGTGAGAGTGGCCCGTGAAGTGTTCCCGGGTGCGTTCCACCCGGCGGACGGGCAGGCGATAACAATTTGATTTTATGTGGGTTTCCGATCGCCGAAGATGTGGCACAAAAAAGTTGACGCTACGTGAAAGTATGTTATATTTCCGCACACAAAGACACTGGACTTTGGGGTTTCCAACCAAAATTCTGGTGAATTACGGAGGATTACCGGGATGGGTGCGACACTTGTGCGCAAAACCGAGGTGCTTGCAAAGGCAAGTGCAACAGGCAGTCTTGTGGGGGAGAATCTTTCGGGTATCGACCTGTCCGGAGAAGATCTGTCGGGTGTGGATTTTTCTCAGTCGAATCTCAAGAATGCACGATTTACGCGTGCGAACCTCACGGAGGCAAAACTTCACGAAGCCGATCTCGAGGGGGCTGATTTTCAAGGAGCGAATCTCCAGAAAGCATTTCTTGTGGCTTCAAATTTGTTGGGAGCAAACCTTGAAGGCGCTGATTTGAGTGGGGCATTCCTCTCAGGTGCAACTGTTGGTGGTGCGAACTTTCAGAACGCCATCCTGAAAGGTGTCCGGTTCGGGGTAGTGCAGGCATCGTTTCCCAATCCCTCCGGTCGTCCAACGAGTTTCAGAAATGCGGATCTTACGGATTCCATCGTCGGCGCAACCGATTTTAGAGGTGTGGATCTACGAGGTGCAACGCTTTCCGGTGTATTTTTATACGAGGCCAAGCTCAGGGGCGCCATCATCGACAAGCAGCAGTATGAAGGTGCCTTCACCAAAGCAGAGTCGTTTTAATATCGGGGTCGAATGGACCTTTTGGACAAGTGATGAAACAGACGCCAGAGATCCGTGACAGTTTTTCCAGACCTCTCCGGGACCTTCGGATTTCGGTGACGGAC
>CAVOEZ010000606.1:0-3405 GCA_963694355.1 Latescibacteria bacterium UBA2968
ATTACATGACGAATCAATGCAACCGGCCGCTATAAGCGGCCGGTTGCAGCGACGTCCTTTCGTGAGTTCCATTTTTTGTGGGCCGCGAAAATGAATGACCACCAGTTTGATGCACCGAACAGGCAATGCCGCTAACGCGTCATCTGCGTACGGAGGTATCCGACGGTCGCCTCTCCATCTGAGAAGATACAGATCGCGGGCGCTAAGGTCTTCACCACGTGCACAGCGATTCCTGCAAGTGGCGTGTCGAGTTTTTCGGGACGCTATTGCCCCCTCCCCCCTCGTGCGGAGTTGTGAATGATGCAACCGGGGCAGCGGGATGCTTACAGAAGTGCCACTCGACATCACCGACCTGGGATCTGTACGAATCGTCTCCACGTACAACGACAGCACTGATGTGTTCGTCAACAATGCCGCGGTTTTGTTGCCGTCGGATGGTGTACTGGGAGAGGTGGATTTCAGACAGGTCATGCAGATTTGACGTCAAGGCCTGTGTTCCTCTGTGGGTCGTCGAACAGTTTCTGCCTTTGCTCCAAGACGGACAGGTGAAGCTGATTGTCAACATCTCTTACGAAGATGGGGGCATTCAAGGCTGCGAACGAACCGCCTGGTAGGCTGCTGCATGCCGAAGGTCGCTTTGAACATGCAGTCACGGATCCTGACCAACTTCCTTGCGTCGCAGGACTTCAGAGTAGTAGCCGCGCACCTTGGCGGGGTGAAGACTGACATTGTTTCCCAGCTAACTGCACTTGGAGCCCTGGGGAAGATGCTGAGAGCTTTTACGCGTTGGTTGACAGCCCGGATATCGCAACCGGGGGATGTTCGTGCAGTTCGACGGAACCGACCTGCATTCCTAAACACGACACGCAACCGAACCAGTTGCTCCATCGAACTTCGCAAATTCGAATGCGATACCCACCATTCGACATGAATGAGATGAAACAAAATGTTGATGTGATAAGTCGTGTCAGAAAAGTCTCCCTTTACTCCTTTATCGTTTTTTTGGCCATAAGTGCCCTGCTGGCCATCACGTGCGTTCTTTCCGGAAAGTTCGGTGATTTCGAAATAAAGGTTCTGATCACGACTTCGGTCATTGCTGTTGCCAGCATTTGTTCTCTGTGCTGCAGTGCATACTCCAACCGGAAAGAGAACTCCTTGCCCGGCCTTGGTGGCATTTCCGTGGCGGCGGTTTCCGCGGCGATGCTGATTGTGGGGGTTTGGGCAGAAATAGATTCTGAAGAATATTGGAAGGCCACAGCAGTCTGTAGTGTCTTTGCAATAGCATTTGCTCACTCACTCGCGTTGCTGGCCGTTGAGCTTCGGCCAAGGCATTCCTGGCTTCAACTCGGAACCGGAATCAACATCTTCGCTTTGGCCGCCCTCATCTCAGCTATGATTATCGTAGAGATAGATGATGAGGGCGTCTTCAAGCTTGTTGCCGTGTTTGCTATTCTTGCAGCCCTGGAGACATTGGTGATTCCTATTCTTGGCAGATTAGCCAAGGTGGCGCCAAGCCAAGGAGGAGAAGCACTTTCACTTACAAGGCGAGAAGACGGAACGTATGAAGACAAAGACGGGCGCATCTACAGAGTGAGTGAAATGCCAAACGATTCCATCGAGGCGACGCTCGATGACGCACCTCATGGACAACGTTGACGCAGCCGAGTCGGTATGGTAGCTTAAATTTTCTGCTGAGGGCAGTATTCAGTGCGGCCCGAGGGTGCCATCACTGGCAAGTCCGAAGCATGCAATTCATCTGAATCATCAAGGATAGTCTGGACTGGAAAGGTCCAAACGGTTCTGCGAGTCCATGTTTGAGGTGAGGAAATGACTAAACCGGGGCGGTTGTTTCTCCTATTCTGCACGTGCGTGATCCCTGTGCCGCTGGTCGCCCAGCAGGGAGACCCAATCGGTGAAATAGAGCGGCAGATAATCGAGAAGTTCCTCAAGGCCAAGCCGGCGCCTGTGGCGCCCCATGCGAGTGCCAAGCGCGAGTTGATCGAGGAATTGCACGGCTACGCGGCACAAAAGCCCGACCTCACGAAGCCTGACGCGGTCGCCAAATACGTGGGCGATATCGAGACCCTGCTTGGCAATCTGAAGGCGCTTTCCCCTGATGACAGAAAAACCCTGAAAGCGGTGAAGAATGTCGAGAAATACCTCAAGCGCCTGAAGGGCAAGTCCTCCAAGACCTATCTCACAGCGGTCATCAAGTATATCGCCAAAATTGAAGTCCCGAAAAGCGCCGGAAACGCCGATTATCGCCGACAGATTGAGCAACTTCTGGCGATGCCGTCCGATGAAGCGCACGACGGACTTCTTGAGGAAAAGGAATACGTTTCGGCGACAAAGTGCCAGACTTGTCACCCGATTCATTTCAAGCAGTGGTCCCTGTCGCAGCATGCCTATGCCCAGATCAGTCCAGTGTATCTGTCCATGCAGAATCAGATAAACAGGCTGACCAGTGGAACCAACGGTGATTTTTGTATTCGCTGCCATAACCAGGTTGGCATGAACAAGAAGGAGTCCACCTACGCCAGTAATCTGGAGCGTCACCCGGCGTCCCGCGAAGGAATCACTTGCGTGGTCTGTCACCGGATCAGTCCCGGGAAAAGTTCCGCCAGAGGATCGTTGCCTTATGGCAAGGTCAGCGGTCGCATCGGTCTTTTTAAGTCAGACCTCAGCGGTATCGTTTTTGGCCCGCGTCCGGACGATTCGGTCAAGGAGGCGATCGATACGATCAAGGGGCAAGCGGTGCACCGCGACTCCCAAAAGTTCGCACAAATCAATACTTCCGGCTTCTGCGGGACTTGTCATGACGTCAATCTTTTCAACGGATTTCGCCTTGAGGAAGCGTTCAGCGAATATAAAAATTCTCCGGCCGCAAAGAAGGGAATCTCGTGCCAGGACTGCCATATGGGAGTTGAGCAGGGCTCTGCCCTAACGGATGCAGGCGGATCGCTGTCCGCCAGGAATTACCATACCGGCCTGGCAGCAACCGCCTCAACTGCCAAGCGCAAGATTACCAATCACATGTTTTCGGGGCCGGATCATACAGTGGTGCACCCTGGCATCTTTCCTGTGGATGATCTTCTTGTGAAAATGGCTACCATGCAGGAGTGGTTGGATTTTGACTTTGAGGCCGGCTGGGGCAGCAAGGTCTGGGAGGACAGCTTCAGCGCGGCCGCAGACCCTGAGGCGGTAAAGCGATTCGCACCCGCGGCGGCAACAGGACAACCTTTCCGCTGGATGTACGCCGAGGACCGGAAGAAGGCGCGGGAGATTATTTATCTGCAAATGAACAAGCTTGCGGAGGCACGGCGCAATCGCCTGATTGTTCTTCGCAACGGTTATAAACTTGCCGAGACTGAAACGGGGGAGACGCAGGGCGACACCAGGATTCGA
>CAVOEZ010000607.1:0-3402 GCA_963694355.1 Latescibacteria bacterium UBA2968
CTTCGAGATGCTACTAGCGAGGATCAAACCAACCCACGTTTAGAGACGATTTCGATCGATGTAGGAGGAAAATCAATACGGTACATTCGAATGACCGCGACAAAGTTGGCCAAGCGCAAAAACGATTGTATATTCGCCCTGGGCGAACTGGAGGCCGTCAATCCGCGTGGGGATATCAACTTTGCCCTGAATGCGAAGGTAACTGCGCTGGATAGTATCGAACAAGGTCTTCGTTGGGGCGCTGCCAATCTCGTTGACGGCATCTACTTTCGTAAACTTTCAGATAAAGCGCCATTTGATGAATTGCGTGAGTTGGAAGATCGGCGTGACCAAATTACGGCGGAGTTTCAGACTCCCAAAATTGAAGCGCGTAAGCAACAAATTCAGGAGGAATTAGCCGCTCTGAACAAGCAACTCAAACCACCTGAATCCAAAGCCATTGTATACGCGGCCAACACCCATTTTCTGCGCCAGGGTCGCTTTGCCTCAATGGAAGGAAAATCTCGACCCATCCACCTATTGCGTCGGGGTGACCTGCGTTCCCCAGGAGAGGTTATGACGCCGGGTGCTTTGCCCTTCTGGCCAGGGGCTCCTGAAGTATTTTTTTCAACGAACAACTGGAAAGAGGGAGAGGCACGTTCCACCTTGGCTCACTATCTTACCAGTAAGGAAAATCCTCTGATCTGGCGTTCTATTGCCAACCGCCTCTGGCAGTGGACCTTTGGAAACCCTCTGGCAGGTGCGCCGAACGACTTCGGCCGAATGGGAATGGAACCCACTCATCCGGAGCTACTCAATTTTCTTGCTGCACAGTTGCGTGACGACCCAAACCAGTCTATCAAGTCTGTAGTCCGTATGTTGATCACCAGTAAGACCTATCGGCGCTCCAGTCAGCATGATGCGACTAACGCCGAAATCGACGCCGGGAACCAGTATTGGTGGCGTGCGAATCGTCGCCGACTTAGTGCTGAAGAATTTCGTGATTCGTTGTTAGCTGTCAGTGGAGCCCTTCACTTGGAAGCGCGCGGTGGTCCAAGCTTTTACGACTTTGTCATCGAAAAGCCCGAACATTCCCCGCATTACGAATATCACCTGCACAATCCGGATGATCCCGCTTCGCACAGACGAACCATTTACCGTTTTGTAGTGCGCTCTCAACCGCAACCCCTGCTCACCACGCTAGACTGTGCGGATCCGTCGATTAGCGTTGCGGTAAGGGACGAGTCCACCTCCGCTCTCCAGGCACTGACCCAATGGAACCATCAGTTGGTCGAAGCTATGGCTCGACGATTCAGCGAACGACTACTGGAGGAGGTGCTCGTTTCTCCTGAAGACACGGTGAAACTAGCTTGCCAGCTTGCCCTGGCGCGATCGCCTAGTCCTATGGAGCGCGAGTTGCTCGGCGCTCACTTCCAGCAATACGGTGCCGCCAGTCTCGCCCGCGTAATTTTCAACCTCAACGATTTCACCTACCTTGATTAATATGAATCGCAGAACTTTTCTTAATACCTTCGGGGGCATGGCTCTTGGTAGTCTATTAAGCCGCGAAGGTGTGTTCGCCACACCCGGTGTAATTCATCCTCTGCATCATCCGCCCCGCGCTAAACGTGTCATACAATTGTTTATGGCAGGTGCGACCAGCCACGTGGACACTTTCGATTACAAACCGCTCTTAAAAAAGAAAGACGGTCAACCCTGGGATCCGGGCGAGAAGGTGGAGTTGTTTCAGAGTACTCCCGGTTCCTGTTTTGCCAGTCCGTGGGAATTCAATCCTTATGGTCAAAGCGGCAAAATGCTCAGTGATATTGTCGCACCTCTGGGTGAAGTGGTGGACGACTTGACTTTTATCCACAATGTCGTGGGTAAAAGCGGTGTGCACAGTCAGGCAACTTTACTACAGACTACCGGGTTCGTCCTTCCGGGATTCCCCAGTGCCGGTGCCTGGGTGTCCTATGCTCTGGGAAGCGAAAGCGACGATCTACCAACCTTTGTCGTGCTACCGGACCACCGTGGACTGGCTTCTAACGGGGCCAAGAACTGGTCGACGGCTTTCCTTCCGGCCAACCATCAAGGCACCCTCATTCGCCCCGGCAGTGAGACACCCATCGCAGACCTTCATGCACCGGACAGCTCGTTCATTACACCCAAAAGCGATAAGGCCGGCTTGAATTTATTGAACCGTTTAAATTCAACCCATGCTTCTGAACGCGAAGGGGACCATCGGTTGTCTGCCCGGGTCCGCGCCTACGAATTGGCCGGAGCCATGCAACTCAGTGCTACTGATGCTTTGAATCTTTCCAAGGAGCCCCAATACATTAAGGACATGTATGGTCTCGCTCCCGAAGGACCGGGTGTTGACGACAGCGTCATCAATATTAAAGCGGAGACTGAGTTTTTTGGTCGCAAGTGCCTGGTGGCGCGCCGGTTACTGGAACGCGGTGTGCGCTTCATCCAGATCTGGAGTGGCAATGACAATGGTTACCCACGGAGAAATTGGGACAGTCATGAGAATGTCAAACGCGATCATGAACCTCTTGCGATGGGTATGGCTCGTGGCACAACCGCACTGATCAAAGACCTTAAACAGCGAGGTATGTTGGATGACACCATCATTCTATGGACCACCGAGTTTGGCCGTATGCCCTGTTCTCAAGGCAGCTTGGGTCGGGACCACAACCCCTTTGTCTTCACGAATTGGATGTGCGGCGGCGGAATTAAACCGGGAACCTATGGCGAGAGTGACGAGTGGGGCTTCAAGCCTGTGGATCGGAGCAATTATACGACGGTTTACGACATTCATGCCACTATTCTAAATCGACTGGGCATCGACCATGAACAGTTGACCATACGGCACAACGGTATCGACCGGCGACTAACGGATGTCCACGGGCATCTTCTGAAAGATATGCTGAGTTAAACTGCGGATGACCGACAGAATATTTGAGGATGGTAGCGGCTATCAATCTGTTTATGGAACGTAGATTTTCAGCTGAAGTCGGACCTGAACTAATCGGAAGTAGGCCGTAGGCCGAGTGGAGCCAAAGCCTTGTTCAGTTACCTCTTCTGTTCTGTTGTGTATCGTTTTGATTTCATTGTCTGGGTCCTTTATAGGTGCCCAGACTAACTTTTCAAGTGGCCCGGTTTCCGTAATCTCGACCAAAGGACTCATACCACAATTAACCTCACAATATACATGAACATCAGTTCGGCAAGAATCTCATTTGACTTGGTACGAAGTTTGGGGTCCGATCAGTTGATATAACTCAAGTAAACTTTAGAGGAAAAATAACATCCCTTTCATATTCGGCTCGAGAAATTCTTCATGAAATGGGCTATGACTGGAAGCAAGTGCAAGGCCCTGCCTTTTGGTGTTTTAATGGCAGACCTTTAAGCGATCTAATA
>CAVOEZ010000608.1:0-3397 GCA_963694355.1 Latescibacteria bacterium UBA2968
TTGCCGACGTCCTTGGGGCGGACCATCCTGAAATTTTTGAAATCCCTGTCAGCCAATTCCTCCTAGAAAATCCCCAGAGCTGTTCCTTTGTGTGCCACCGGATATACAGCCAGGCGAAACTCGAAGCCACCGGCGCAAGGGTGCCGGCCACACCCATCCACGAAGGTCTCCGCCAGCACACCGAGAGCCTTCTTTAGCGATTAAGCGTGAAAGGATGCAGATGCGGATACCCATTACAATGTGCCACGGGATTAGCGAAGGCGGCGAGTACCCGCTTACAGAATCCCACCTGGACTCCCTTGCAGGAATCGCACGGGAGATGGGCTTCACCTCCATCAATTACAACGACCTATATGCCTGGCGCGAGGAAGATGGCGATCTCCCGGACCGACCCATCATGTTCGATTTCGATCATCCCATGATGTCGATGCGACAGGGTATCCATGCGGCCTTGAGCAAACACGGTTACACCGGCAATCTCTTTATCAACACGGGAATGATGGATCCGGAAAGCCATTGCTACAACGACCAGACGATGACCTGGAAGGAGGTGCGGGAACTCGCTGATTTGGGCTGGCATATTGGCGCGCACACAGTCACTCACCCAAACCTTTCACAGCTCTTCGAAAAGGACCCAACCGGGGAAGCCCTTGCAGAGGAATTACAGGCGTGCGATGTGGAAATCGAAAGGGAACTGGGAACCTTACCCAGGGATTTCGCGTTCACCGGAACCAGCTGGAGTTCAGCCGCAGAAAAACAGGTGATGGCCAGATATCGCTTCGGGCGGCTTTGGATAGTGGGCACCGAATATCAAGCCGATGGCAAGAAGATTCGCTACGCCGATCTGGTCGGGGTCGAGGGAAATGATGAGGAAGACGGTGGCCCGCCCTTTGCCGCGAGATATATCACTCAGGATTCACATCCGTATCGCCTTCCCTCCGTGGAGATCCAGCGATCCCTCATCCACTCACCCGAAGCGTTTCGCAGCTATCTCCAGGGAGCGATCGGGCCGTGACGTTCCGCAAGTACGCTCCACTTTCGCTGGCACTTTTCATCCCGCTCCTCGTCTATCTCCTGACCATGTCAGGCGTCTGGGCACTGGATACCATCTACACCATCGACAGTGCGGAAATGGTGATCGCCGCACATACACTGGGAATCGACCACCCACCCGGCCACCCGCTTTACCTGATCCTCGCACACCTCTTCTCTCTCCTGCCATTCGCCATTCCCGATACGGGTGTCATACTCACTTCCACAGTCTTTGGTGCGCTCGCCTCGTTCTTTCTCGCTCTCGCCCTTGCAGAACGGACAGGAGATCGCATCGCCGGAGTTGCCACAGGATTGTGCCTGGCCTTTGGTTATATCTTCTGGATTCACGCCGCCATCGCGGAAGTCTACACAGTGCAATGGACTTTTCTCGGTCTGTTTCTTTTCCTGGCAATACGGTGGCTGAAGACCAGAGATGACAGGGTGCTCTACCTGCTGTTCTTCTCGCTTGGGCTGGGCGCAACGACAAATATTTTGCTGACCGGACTCATCACGCCAGCCATAATCCTCCTGACCTTACGTAGCGGGACCCTCCTTGAGGATGACACCTGGCAAGTTCGGCGATTCCTGAAAGCGATTCTTGCCGGGCTTCTAGGTCTCACGCCCTTTCTTTATATCCCGATTCGGCTGTCCCAGGGCAACGAGTTCATCAGCGATTTTGTCTACCTGAACGGATATGAACTCCAGTCACCAAGGTGGTACTGGTGGTATCTTTCAGCGGAGGAGTTTACGGGCGCCAAACTCTTCGAAACACCGCTCTCGCAATACCCTTCACTCCTGGTCTCCTACCTGCAGTCGTATGGTAAGAATCTGTCTCTCGCCAGTTCCGTCCTCTCAGTGGCAGGTCTCGCGATCACGATCTTCTCGCTCGTAGCAGGAATCAGACCGGCCAGAGGGACATTGGAAATGCCCTCCAGGAAAGATCGACGCAAGTCGTTGGCACGCTCCAGACGTATCAGGACACGACAGGAACAACAGCCGATTTCAACCCGACTGTTTTCGGCGGGGACATCACCTGATCGGGTATTCGATTCGGTGCTCCTGCTTGCCTTTATCACGACACTCTTGCCAGTGCTTTCTTACCAGGTGCCAGACAAGGACGTCTTTTTCATGCCGTCATTTTATTTCCTGACAGGATTTCTCGGCATTGCGCTCAGCCATGTGAATGAGTCGGTCAGAGAAGTCCTGTCCCCAAGAATTAACAGCCTTGCTCCGTGGTTCATCAGCGTTTCAATACCGCTGTTCCTTCTCGCAAGCCAATACCTTTCCATTACCGCGGTGACGCGTAACCGGACGGTCTACGACCAACGTCTGGAAAGGTTCAAAAATCTTCCTCCGAACGCGATCATCGTCGGAGAGGACGATGGACACGCAACACGATTCAAATACTTCCAGTATGTGAGAGGTCTGCGACCGGACATCGACATCTACACCCTGGGTCGGCTGGCGCCAAGATTCAGGGGCAAAGTGGAGGTCAGAACGGAAGCTGGATTCACTGGAGACATGGGAGTGGGGTTAAATGTGGCTGATCGTCTCCGGTCGCTAAAAGATCTCGTAAATCAAAACACAGAACGGCCCATTTTCGCAGTATTGGATGATCGAATGCCGCCTGAATTCGACCATTTCCGGACGGTTCGGTCAGCGGAGGACCCCTATCTCCTGAAAGTCGATCCCAAACCTGAAGCGGAGATAAGTCTCGTTCCGATCCCGATTGCGGTCAGTTCAGAAGCGGGATATTTTTCAGAAATCAGATTTGTGGGGTTCGACATTTCCGGTCTGGACAAGGGAATTTCCAAAGCCTTTCACAATCCCCTGAACATGGGTGACAGACCTGTTGATGCCATCATCAAACGAGGCGAGATCTTCGAGTTCAGCTTCCTGGTCCAGCGTACCGGCGACCGAACAGCCAAATACTTTGCCGAATTCGCCTTCGTAAATGATAAAATGCAGATCCCTTCTGCCCACGACTTCACCGCATCGAAACACCTGGAAATCGTCCCTGCAGACCTGCCGAACGGCAGTTACAGAAAGGATCGATTCATTTTCAAAATTCCCGGATTCATATCCGGAGGCCACTATACCCTGGCCGCCAAAGTTAACCGAACAACCGGGAGAACCCGGGGCACCTATCAAGGTAAGCCTATCCACTCTCTGGCGCCTGTTGAGACTCGCAAGGCCTGGAAGGGCCAAACGTTATACCAGCCCCTGGGTTCTGTCTGGGTAGAGTGAGGCTGCCCAAACCAGAGCAGCGCCCTGGCCGCACGCCTACGGGTTTGCCAGCCAACCTCGTCGTCTCAGCTCTGAGGTACAGAGTTAAATCCCTCCACCGCAATGTGTTGTGGAATCT
>CAVOEZ010000609.1:0-3393 GCA_963694355.1 Latescibacteria bacterium UBA2968
GTATTACAGTTGCTGAAGCCGTAGCTAAATTAACCAAACTATACTTATTTGTCAAGATTAATATTGTACAAAAAAGTCTAGTATCGCACGCGCTGGTTAAGACAGGTGATTGGCGTTCTGGATATCCGCAACATAAACACATATAACACATTGATAATAATATAGATAGTTCGGACAATTCGGTTGGCGTACGGGGCCGGAAGAATCATCGGTATTCTAGAAGTCGCTTAAATTTCACGGCCACTTTGGCCAATTGGAGAGCCTGGATGCTTTTCGCTTGACATACCCAGGGAGAATTCGCTATTTTACCGCCCCAACTTAACGTAGCTTCAAAGAGTTGTGAATACTCTGTTCACCAATACGGGCCATTTGGAAGGGTTTGCTAGTATGCTTGATCAATATGCAAACGTGTTGATTTTTCTCGGGATTGGAGCTTTCTTCATCGGTTTCAATCTTTTTCTTGGCAGTTTGCTCCGGCCCAACAATCCCTATCCAGAAAAACTGAGTACCTACGAGTGTGGTGAGGAGCCGATCGGTGGCTCCTGGATCCAGTTCAACATCCGATTCTATGTGATCGCCCTGGATTTCATCATTTTCGATGTCGAGGTGGTTCTGTTGTATCCCTGGGCGGTTGTGGCTATGGATTTCGGATGGTACGGGTTCGGTGCAATGATGATCTTTGTTGTGGTATTGCTGCTCGGCCTGGCTTATGCCTGGCGCAAGGGTGCGCTGGAGTGGGTGCGCCCCCGAATCCCCACGCAGCAGGACGTGGTCCCGCTAGCGAGCAGAGTCGCCTGATTCGAGGCAATTGGTCTTGACATTTTGGGTGCTGCTGGTATAGTTAAACCGATTCATTTCCCCTCTGCGTGAACAGATCGATTTCGTCCCAACAGGAGTGAGATACAGATATGGGCAAGCTGGACGGCCGTTTCCAGGATAACGTGATCGTGACGTCCGTTGACTATTTCGTCAATTGGGCGAGGCTTTCTGCGCTCTGGCCTATGACGTTCGGGTTGGCGTGCTGCGCGATCGAGATGATGGCTGCAGGCGCTTCCAGATATGACTGGGATCGCCTCGGGATGATTCCACGCGCCACACCCAGACAATCGGATCTGATGATTGTGGCGGGAACCGTTACGTTGAAGATGGCCTCTCGGCTCAAGAAGCTGTATGATCAGATGGCCGAGCCCCGTTATGTGATTGCAATGGGGTGTTGTGCAACCTCGGGCGGTCCTTATTGGCAGCACGGATATCACGTGCTCAAAGGCGTCGACCGCGTGGTTCCAGTCGATGTTTACGTCCCCGGTTGCCCGCCGCGTCCGGAGTCGCTCCTCGAGGGCGTCCTGAAGCTGCAGGAAAAGATTCGACACCAGTCCATAGCCAAAGTAGGATGATTCGGATGACTGATCAGGAAATATTTGATGTTCTGAAGGAAAAATTCGGAGACCGGGTAATCGATCTCACGGAGAATGTCGATCCCTGGATTCGCATACAGGCCGATGCCATCGCAGATGTTGCCGAGTTCCTGCACGATGACGACAAGATGAAGTTCGAGTCGCTGATGTGTCTCAGCGGAGTAGATTTTCCAGAACATTTGACCGTTGTTTATCATCTTTACTCGACACCGCACGCGCAAAAAGTGACTTTGAAGGTGGAAGTTGAACGGGAAGATCCCCACGTGCCGACTGTCGAAAATGTCTGGCACGTGGCCAACTGGCACGAACGTGAGACTTATGATATGTTTGGAATCGTGTTCGACGGTCACAGCGATCCCCGCAGAATTCTCTGTCCGGACGATTGGGAAGGTTTCCCGTTGAGAAAAGATTATGAGGTTCAGGAGTATTATCACGGCATAAAGGTCGAGGTTTAGATATGGCGGACGTCACCCAGGGTGTTCCCGAGGCGAACGTGACCATATCACGTCCGGGGATTCCTCCTGTGGTTGATCTGGAAGATGATGACAGTCTCCAGAGCGACATGATGACCATCAATATGGGGCCACAGCACCCCAGCACCCACGGTGTGCTTCGGCTCGAGATCAAGACGGATGGGGAGATCGTCGAACAGGCTATCCCGCATATCGGTTATTTGCATCGCTGTTTTGAAAAGCACGCGGAGAATCTGTCCTATCAGCAGGTGATTCCCTTTACCGACCGGATGGATTATCTGGCGGCAATGAATAACAATCTCGGTTACGTGCTTGCGGTGGAGAATCTTCTCGAAATAGAGCTGCCGGAGCGGGTCGAATATATCCGCGTTATTATGGCGGAATTGAACCGGATTGCAAGTCATCTGGTGTCATTCGGCACCTACGGAATGGATCTCGGGGCGTTTACGCCCTTTTTGTTTGCCTTCCGCGAGCGGGAAGAGATTTTTGATCTGTTCGAAATGACGTGCGGCGCCCGGATGCTTTACAACTATATATGGGTGGGCGGTGTTTCTCACGACCTTCCGGCCGGTTTCGTGGAGAAAACACGGAGTTTCCTGGAGAAGTTTGAAAGTAAGATCGAAGAATACAATGATTTGCTTACCTACAACAAGATCTTTGTCGAACGAACGGCGAATGTGGGTGTCCTTTCGCTCGAGAACGCCTACAGTTATAACCTGACCGGTCCCAATCTCAGAGGTTCCGGCGTGCCGTGGGATATCAGGAGGGCGGAGCCGTATTCCATATATGACCGGTTCGAGTTCGATGTCCCCTTTGGGAAGGGCGAGATGGGCACGGTGGGGGACTGTTGGGACAGGTATATGGTTCGAATTCTAGAGATGGGGGAAAGTGCCAAAATCGTGTCTCAGGCCCTCGATCAACTCCCCGAAGGAGATGTCCTGAAGGCGGTTCCCAGGAATGTTCGGCCACCCAAAGATGTGGAGTGTTACTTTAGAAGTGAAAATCCCCGGGGTGAACTGGGCGTATATGTCATTAGCGATGGTTCGAACGTACCTTATCGTGTAAGGGTGAAATCACCCTGCTTTACAGCGATGAGTGTTTTCGATGTGTTGTGCAGGGGCCATTATGTGGCCGATGCAGTAGCGATTATCGGCAGTCTTGATATTGTTTTGGGTGAAATCGACCGGTAGCATTGTGAGCGGGCGGAAGCCCGGGAGATCGCATGTATCAGTTGGCTCAGGAGTTGGTTGCAGAAGTTCCATTCCTGCAAGGCATCCCGGTGATGTTGGTCAGAGTTCTGCTGGGAATTATTTCCGGCGCTCTGGTGTTGACCTTCATCGCCCTTCTCGGCATGATCCTTGTCTGGATGGAACGAAAGGTTTCCGCCCACATGCAGGACAGGGTCGGCCCAATGCGCGTGGGGGGGTGGCACGGTTGGTCTCAGACCCTAGCCGACGGAATCAAGCTGCTGCTAAAGGAAGATATCATTCCAGCCGCGGCCGACC
>CAVOEZ010000610.1:0-3389 GCA_963694355.1 Latescibacteria bacterium UBA2968
GAATTAACCTAAAGTTCTTCTATCATATTTAAAATCAAATAGTTGCAAGGGCGTGATCTCTAAGTCTCAATTTGACGGCACGCCAGTTGCATATCCCCCCTCCGAAGTAGCGCATTCCGAGTAGGCCAAATCCTTCGAGAGGGGAAAATGAGCATACACAGCAGAGATGTCCATTTGATCAGGCAAGTTCTCGACGGTGACAATTCCGCTTTCGACACCCTATATCGACTTCACCATCCTCAGGTGTATGCCATGATCGCAAGGCGAACAAGTGACACGGAGACACGAAACGATATCGTACAGATTACTTTTATGCGGGCTTACCGTGCTTTAAGCAGATTTCGTGGTCAATCCAATTTCTCCACCTGGCTGATCCAAATTGCGCTCAATACCTGTACCTCGCACCATCGGACCCAACGCGTGCGACAAGCATGGGTGTTCCACACGGAAGAACCCGAGGCACTCCGGGTGCATCATTCCGAGAGTCTACCCGAGAATCCCGAGCAGAATTATCGGAGAAAACAAAGGAAGCAGCTTGTGCATGAAAAAATCAAGGCCCTGCCAAAACATTACCGAAGACCCGTGTGGCACCGAATAAGGCTACTGGAGTCTTCAGATGGTGCATTGTGGGTTGCGGGACTGGGGCAGGGGGCTGCCAGATTGGATTACGGATCTTCTACCTGGGTGACCTATGAGGGACTGAGTGTTCGCTGTGAAACGCCAGAGGGGACCCTCTGGTTCGTGGCGAGACCCGGCGCGGTGAGCTATGACGGCAAACGCTGGGTTCATTACGGTGTTGATGATGGGCTAATGGACAGAGTTTTCGGGTTGATCTCAACAAGAGAAGGTGAGGTGTGGGCATCAGGCAGCCACGAAGGTACAGCAGCAACCGCCCGTTTTGACGGGGAATCCTGGGATATGATGAAACATTTCGGAATTCCTGCCCTGCAAAGCAGATCGGCCTACCAGGCATCCGATGGATCATTGTGGTTTGGTGGAGATGTAGGTGATGTTGGGGGGGTGCTCAAGGTCGACGGAATGGCATGGACACACTACAAGCCGCCCGAAGCTCCGGAATTGACCTACGGTATTGGGCAAATGGCGGACGGCACGATGTTGTTCGGAGGTTACCATCTTCGCAGCTTCGACGGCGAAAATTGGTCGGCCGTTTCCACTCCAAGAGAACTGACCATCCCGTTTGTCGAGAATTTGTACAATGGACGCAACGGGGACCTGTGGGTCGGAACACGCAGATATGGCGTTTTTCACTATGACCCAATGCTGCCTGATGATCAAGCCTGGACACGCTACGATACTCGTCACGGCCTGAACGTCAATGATGTCAGGTTTTTCCTGGAAGTTGATGATGGCAGTATCCTGGTGGCTAACGGAGGGATAATCAGCCGCTTTGATGGGCGAACATGGACCACAGATTCCCTACCAATGGGCCTCAGTAATGACGAGTATGTGACCAGCCTGGTCCAGGCCCAGGATGGGGCATTATTGATCGACATGTATTATTTTTCCGGTGATGTCAGATCGAGGGGGACGGTTCGTTATGTTCCAGATACCAGACGGCCAGAGACTGAAATGACTCTGTCATTGGATGAAGTGTCTCAGCCGGGAAATACAACCCTTTCCTGGAAGGGCAGCGATCCCTGGAAGTCCACACCTGACAAAGAAATCCAGTTTTCATGGCGATTGGATGAAGGTGAGTGGTCACCCTACTCCCAGGCGAAGAACGAGATTCTCCAGTCTGTCCCCAGTGGTGATCACGTGTTTGAGGTACGAGCAAGGGACCGTGACTTTAACGTGGACGAGTCACCTGCGCGAGTTGATTTCACTGTGATCCCTCCCGTGTGGCAACAAGTGTGGTTCCTTACGATGGTGTCTGCTTTCCTGATCGTTATCGGTCTCCAGACCAGCCGCGTCATCCGCCGGGGGCGAAGGCTGCGCCTGGCCAACGAAGCGATGTCCACAGCCAATAGAGAGCTTTTCCAGGCGAATGTCGATCTGAAGTCGGCAAATGAGCAGATTCAGGAAGCGAACCAGATGAAGTCGCGATTCCTGGCCAGTATGTCCCACGAACTTCGGACACCGATGAATGCGATTATCGGGTTCACGAGACTGGTGCTCAGGCGAGACAAGACGCTCGCGGATCGCAGTAAAGACAATCTGGAGAAGGTGCAAGCGAGCGCCGATCATCTCCTTGGACTGATCAATGACGTGCTGGACCTGTCGAAGATCGAGGCCGGTCGGATGGATGTCCAGGTAACTACTTTCGATATTTCGAAACTGATCGCCTCGTGCTGCACGGTGGTCAATCCACTGATCTCGACAGGAGTCACCCTCTCAAATACCGCTGGGAGCGATATCGGCGAGGGCGAGACAGATGAAGGACGTGTCCGTCAGATCGTAATCAATCTGCTGAGCAATGCGGCAAAGTTTACGCACGAGGGTGAAATCTCGATCAGCGCTACACGAGCAGAAGGTGATCTGGTGATCGCGGTGAAGGACAGCGGTATCGGGATTCCCGAGGGAGAGCTGGAGAATATTTTTGAGGAATTCAGCCAGGTGGAGGGGACAGATACGGAGCGGAAGGGGACGGGGCTCGGGTTGCCGATTACGAAGAGATTAGCAGAACTGCTCGGCGGGACGATTGAGGTGGGGAGTTTGTTCAAAGTGATCGTGCCCATTAAGTATGAAGAGGGTAAGGGGTGAGGCAATTTAGAGTCCTGAATCACGAAAGAGATCTAAAAGACGAAAGGGGCGAAACCCTTCCACCCTGCCGCCGCCGCATTGAAACACGGAGATACAGTAGAGCGGAAAATACGGAGCCCGGCCTCACCTCCCTAAGGTCAGAGGCAAAGGCCTCAGGCAGAGCAAGGCTGGATCACAAAGAAACACGGACCCACCCAGCATCCACGCGAAGGGTCGCGAAGCCGCCGGTTGAGATGCTGGATCACAGAGCGCACCGAACACCGCCTTCAGCGGCCACAGAAAACACAGAAAGGCAACCCGGCAGAGCTGCCAGAGCGGGATCACAGAAACCTGCTGACGCCACCACGTGCAACAACCTGAGGGCCACAGAAGAGACCACCCCCAGCACCGCCACCGAATAGCAAATATCCCAGCAAGATAGCCCGACAGAAATTCTGGCCAAACCGCAGTCCCTCCGAGTCGGAAGCGACACGTCAACCGACGGAGGGGCTTTTTCTTGTCCAAAAGGTGGCCATTACGGACTGGAGAGGATACAGGAACTCATATATACCAAGTAGTGGTAGAGAGTTCTATGGGGGAATTTGCTGAAATTCAGCTTGTGTTTCAATGAAATTTCAATATGAGCAACTCCTCATACGAATTGTCCAGTCGCCTGAATAATTGGCGTA
>CAVOEZ010000611.1:0-3382 GCA_963694355.1 Latescibacteria bacterium UBA2968
CTGGAGATTTCCGTTACCGGCATTCTGGATCCCTGCCTGATAGTAACCATAGGCGGCCTTGACCAGATATTCGTATCTGAAGGTAGGCAGGGTGAAGAACTCCTCATACTTGAAGGAGGTATCGGGTCGGATGATATATAGAATTTCGGTATCCATAGTTTTCAGGATGTGGACGATTTCACCCGGGACCAATCGGTGATGCTCATATCGTGTATTGCCCAGATAGAGGTCTGCAATCATGAAATCATCCTGGAACACCATTCCGTCCGAAGGGAGTTGATGCCGGATTCCTGTGTGGGCGCTGGACACCGTGAGCTTGCGATTCTCCTCAATGGAGTAGTGATTTGAAATCCAATTCAACCCCTGTTTATGGCTGTTTCGCCAATAGTCAGTTTCGTAAAGTGTTGATGCCCTTTTGATTCCTCCCGCCACCAACCGATTGAAGTAGAGGGCTTCGTTGGGATGGAGTTTCACCATGTCAATCGAGGTTAAGCAGATCATCAGGCCAACAGCAAACATGACAGCATACCTGGAACGATTTGTTTTCAGCAAGCGCACCGATTCCACAATTCCGTACGCCGCTACCAGCACGATTGGCGGAATCACAAACAGCAGGTGCCGTATGCCGTCGTAGAAGGGCGTTTGGGATCCCACGGCATAGGCAATAGGAAAGACAAAGCTCACGGCAATCAGGAGTTTCTGGAGTCGCATCGTTGAGACGCGTCTGGAGCGTTTCAAAGCACAGCCGATCACCAGCAGAGCCAGGGCAAATCCGAGCAACACAGATTCCGGCACTGAAAGGAGCAGCCACTTTGGTGCGTAGTACCAGGGAATGGAGAGGCTGCTCAAGTATGCCCCTTCAAAAAAGCTGAGGTGTTCCTCCTGGAATTGGGAGAAATGGGAAAGGGCTTGAAGGGGACCGGTCAATGGATTGCGCTGTGCAAAGGGCCAGAAGACCACCATCGCAGCGTAACTCAATGCGAATACAGAGAGCAGGGGACGCCAAAGTGGGAGCAGGCGCAGGGAGAAGCTAGATGAGGGGCTATCCGATCGAGCAAGCAGGAGTCTGGCCAGAACTGCAAACAGAACGAAGTAACCCAGGAGAACGGTTCCGCCCACCCGAATCCCATCGTGAATCCAATCGCAAGCCCTGTTTTCAACAGCAAATTGCGAGGTAGCCGAGGCAGGTGAGCCAGGGACCGGGCGATGAAGTAAATCGACCAGATGTAAGTGACCGCGAAGGGGATGTCCTTCGGATTGTTGAAGGCGTGGCCATAGTAGCGCGGAGTGAGGATGAGGAGGAGGGCTGCGAGGAAACCAACAGAAGGACCGCCCAGGAGCGTGCCCAGGCGGTGGACAGCGACCACCCCGAGAAGTCCGGTGAGTGCGTTGATGAGATGACGTGTTTCGTACAGGTCGAACGGGAGGGAACTGGCAATCAGGTGGGTGATGGTATCGTAGAATCCGCCATAGAGCCAGGTATTGGCGGATTGAAAGACCTCTGTGTCCTGGAAGAGGCTGGTATACCAACTCGTGATGTCTCGCCCGTATTTCGCGTGGCTGACTTCATCGTTCGTGATGCCATATTCCGTGTAGGTGGTCAGGATCAGGAGGCTGCAAATGGAGAACAGCGACCAGGTCAGGACTTTCCATAAACGATTCGACAGATGACCCGTTTGCTGAGACATTCAATGATCCGGCCAGAGAAGTGATTATTGTCTCTTGATGTACTTGTGCAAGCGTCCCTCTTCGCCAAGTTCGACCTCGCCTGCGTAGATATCTCCCCTAGAATCGACCCAGATACCGTGCGCTCCACCCAGAAATTCGCCAGGCGTTTCGCTTGGTTCGCCACCGCCGCCCCAGGAGGAAACCAGCTTTCTGTCCATTGTGAATATGCTGATGCGACGACCGAGTTCCGCGATGTAGATCAGGTCCTCGTCCGGGTGAAGGAATATGTTGTTCGGCCGGAGAAGACCTGTCCACTCATCCAGGAAGTTTCCAAGCCCATCAAAGATCTGAAGCCGACAATTCTCTCTGTCGCAGGACCATACACGGTCCTCTTTGTCGATCCGGACACTGTGAGAGATCGAGAATTCACCAGGTTTGTCACCGCGATCACCCCATGAGAGCAGGAGTTTGCCATCGGGTGAATACTTGTGGATTCGCGCATTCCCGTAGCCATCCGAGACGAAAATGTTGCCTTCCGAATCCAGTGCGATATCCGTGGGACGATTGAAGGGTTCGCCGTCATTGGCCCCAGGCTGGCCAGGAGATCCCAGGGTCAATATCACATTTCCTGCGGGATCGAATTTGTGGACGCAATGGGAGGTCGCGTCGGTCACGAAGACATTGTCATCCTTGTCGATGATGATCCCGTGCGCCAAATTGGGTTCCAGCACGTCCTCGCCCCAGGTCTCCAGGAAATTCCCGTCTCTGTCATAAACATTCAGGGGTTTCTGGCTGCGTGAATAGACGAAAACTCTGTCTTTGGAGTCACAGGCAACCCCTGGAATCCATCCTTCGTGATAATCGTCAACGAGGCCGCCCCAGTTACCGGCGTGGTCGTAGGTGTGTGTTCCCTGTCCAAGTGGCATTATGGATTTCCCCTTTGTGAGTGTGCGCGCTTAGGTTCTTTGGATTTGGACATGTATTGTGCTGATCTGGAGATATGTTCTATAGTGAACGTCTGGGAGTGGAGTGGCTCGCAATTTTGAAATCACCGAGGGCTTTGAGATCCTTCACTTCGTTCAGGATGACCGGGTTACGGTACGGGATGACGGGCATCGCTCATGAAAACAGGCGATACCATATGTACTTCCGCGATTCGATTCCTGCAAACAGAATTGCAGGGCGCGGCACAGCCGATATTGTCGATGGTCAGGCCTTGCAGGTGTTACGACCCCGCAGGCACCGCTGGGGGGCTTAGGTAAAAAAATAAACCCCCTTCATCAAGCGAAAAGGGGGTTTATATGGTGCGGATGCCAGAATTCGAATCCGGAACCTTCTGGTCCGTAGCCAGATGCTCTATCCAATTGAGCTACATCCGCAAATAACAACACGTTACGCTTATTTGCCTTTCTATAGAGCCGATTATCTCGATCAGTGACCCTCTTTTATAGGCAGCCTCATGATACAATATGGGCACGTGTGTGGCAAGTGGAAACTATTTGCCCGGTGTGGGTTTAAATATTCTTGAGTTGCCATAGACATCGCTCACACCAACTAAGCCACTACCATACTTGTCTGCGCCAGCTATCACCACAGTTCTGCCAGCTTTGTTCTTGTACTTCAGGCCACTTTCTCCCAACATAATTGTTGTATCAAACACCGCCGAGTATAGCCCCAAGATACCTTCTTTCCCCGGGGTACCATTTTGGCCCAA
>CAVOEZ010000612.1:0-3379 GCA_963694355.1 Latescibacteria bacterium UBA2968
TACCCGTGTATCGAATGTCCGCCGCCAGGGAAGAAGATGATGTCGACGATGATCGAGAGGCCGACGCCGGCCGTGTATCCAACGAGCGATCCCATAAAGAAGGGTGTGTATCGCCTGTAGAGCGCGGCGCCGCCAATGCGCAGGATGATGAATTTGATGGCCCAGGCAATGAAGATGGAGAATGTGGAGTAGTGGATGTATGAGATGCCGGCGATGGAGAATCCAACGGGATGTAGCGGCCACCAGGGAAACCGGTATTTGGCTATGGTGAGTACGGACATGATGGCGGCTCCGATGCCGAAGAGGACGGGTCTGAGATATGTTTCTTCCCCGGGGTTCTTCATTTGCGCGAGTGCGTTGGCGAATCCTGAACGGCTGTAGCGTGTGAACGGGAAGTCGTTGAAGTTGTATGCTCCGTGGGTGTATCCCAGGTAGAGCGTGTAGGTGATAGATGCCGCCGCACCTGCTGCGAAGGCCAGCAGGATGGCGGCGAGCATTCGGCGTCTGCCGGCATTGGGGACCAGATCGGCGATCTTTGTGGCGTGGACGACAGCGGGCATGAAGAGGCCTTTGCCGAATGATCCGAAGGCGTTGGTGAATGCGAGGCTCGTGAGACTGGGTCCGGAGAGGTTTCTTGGACCGATCAATCGGGTTACGATTTCCTGGGCGCCTACCGGGGTGCAGACGAAGACGAGGCCCACGTCGGCGACTATGCGTGAGACGCCGAGGAAGATGACGAGTGAGGAGAAGATGTAGAGTCCGGCTACACCAAATCCCATGCCGGCCTTCCACAACCAGCAGGTGGCGAATATGGCACTGATGATCAGACCGAGTACGGCGGTCCGATATTTCATGAGTTCCTGGGTATCATCGAGGTCGGTCTCGTTTCCCATGGCGTGGCGGAAGACTTTTTTGAGGTGACCTCGCGCGGTCCATAGAGACCAGAAGACGAGCATGACGAATCCGCCGAGCTGCAGCCAGGCGAACTCACCTGAGGTGGTGTAGCTGCTGCTGGCGTTGTATCCGTATCGGTTCAGGACGCCGCTTCGGATGATGAAGAGGACACAGAAGAACCATAGGCTGAAGAGGACGTCTATGTTTGCGAAGTAGGCGAAGGAGATGGTGAACATGTTGATGCGGGTCCAGATGCCCGGAAAATACCGCTGGAAATGGACCCAGGGGCCCCATCGGATGTTGGGGATCTGGGGAAATCCGGGTATGAAATACGCGATCATGTTCCAGGCGATGATGCAGAAGGCGATGCCGAAGCCAATCCAGAATCTGTTGGAGAATCCCGTTTCATTGCGAATGGTGAGATCGAGCAAGGGTCGCAGGATGGGGTAGGGGAGACGCTCGCTTTCCACCCACTGCTTTCTGAGGATGACGGAGAGACAGATGGACGCGAGAAGGAGCGCTACGATGAGGGTCATCCAGGATGCAATGGGGATATACCAGATTTCCCAGGGGATGTCCGATCCGGGGGGACGGCCTTCGAAGAGGTAGTCCAGCGCGTGGTTGGTATTGCGCGGCGCAAGCCAGCTCGGGATGTAAGGGTGAAAGTATTCAGCCCACTGGTTCTCCGGTGTTGCGAAGTAGTAGGGTGCGGCAATGGCCCCGAGGAAGTAGCCTGTGAGACCGACGGAGGGTATGGCGCCTCCTATTAGGCCACCGGCCAAGGCGACAAGCAGTTCGGTCGAGGTGAGAGCGTATCGTTTTCCAAGTTGCTTTGCCAGGGGATTCAGCAAGAGGACGAGTGTGAGGTAGGGCATGAGGGTGCCCATGGGGAAGTGGCTGAGGGTCATTCGGGATGCGTGAACGACATACTCGATGTAGTTGACCCAGAGGTTGGAGACGATGGCGAGGATGATCGCAAAGGCGATGCCTCTTGCCGTGACGCCATGCGGCCCGTCAGATGCGGCGTCGGTTTCAGACTGAGTGATTGTGCGCGTCTCGTTGGCCATAGGGATCCGGGTTTCCGGTTCGGTGTCTGGTCTGGATGGTTCGGAAGAATGAATGTCCATGATAAGGGAGTGGCAGGGGATGTCAATTCCGGGTTTTGGGGGGTGTGGATGCCTCTCGACCGGAGTTGACACACTGGAGGTTGAGGCCTATACTTTTCGGAGCCGAGAGCGGTTCATTGCTTGATCGGATCAGATTGACACGAACGCAGGAGTGATCGTATTTCCACCTACTGCGGATTTGTTGCATTTGCGTGAGAATCGAGGGTTTGTATGGCAAGCGTAGACAAGTTTCTGGTGATTTCGGTCGATTGTTTGCGGTATGATGCCCTCAGCCGCACCAATGCAATCTTCAATACGCCCAAGTTCGATGATCTGACCAGGGACTATGCCCTTGCAGATCGGTTTTTTGTGACTGCACCTGCCACGAGGCCCTCGCATACCTCCTTGTTTACTGGCTTGTATCCGTTCGAGCATGGGTTGTACGGGCAGACCTATTTGAAGATGTTCGAGGGAATCCCCAATCTTTTCCAGCTGTTCTCAGATGCCGGATACCAGGTTACGGGAAGATCCGAGCGGCCCGATGTGTTTCGGTTCCTCGACTACGAACCGTTTGTTACTGAGATGGATTCGGAGGCCGGGAATCAGCACCTGGGATCGCTTGAGAATTTGTTCGGTACCCTGTTTTCAGGTGAAAAGGAACGTCAGTTCTGTTTTCTGCATTTTTGGTACACCCACGGCGGATATGGGATGAGGGGGATCGAGAATGCGCCGAATCTGAAAAAGCTGGTGGATTCGGGACGTGTGGCTGAGGCGATGCGATACTACCGTGCGGCGGTGACCCACGTGCAGGAGTTTCTTCTGGTGGAGCTGCTGAAGCGTGTGGATCTGGATGAGTGGGCGGTGTTTATCGTGGGCGATCACGGCGAGGGGTTCTGCGAGGAGAGCATTGCTCATGGAGATCTGCTGCACCCGAATACATTGCACGTGCCGTTGTTGTGTCACGTCCCGGGAGGGACCCAGCCGGTCTTTCCTGATGGTCCGGTGTCGATGATCGATCTGTTTCCCACAATTACGAATCTCGCAGGGATCGATGCGGGCTACCGGGGGTATGGGTTGGATCTGATCGAGGGGTCGCAGGGGGACTCAGAACGGTGGGTCCTTTCGGAATTGGACAGTCTGTATGGTGTGGGTTTCCTCAATGCGGGCAATCTAGAGACGGATCACAAGCGTGTGACCTCACGCGTTTCATTCAATAATGCTGAGCTGAATCTATACGATGAGGGGATTCGGCAGTGGGCGATTTGCGATGGAAGCAGGATTTACAGGAAGACGGAAGGGAAGGACGATGGGGCGTTGATGGAGATGGACGGTTCGCGCCTCGAGTGTGAGGATGAGGCGAGCATGAAGGAGAATTACAG
>CAVOEZ010000613.1:0-3377 GCA_963694355.1 Latescibacteria bacterium UBA2968
TGTCAAGATTCAGTGATCAGCCTTCGCCGGGTCCTTCTTGACCATCACCATAACACCCACAAGCGCCACAAGGAGAATCATGGAAGCGATCTCGAAAGGCAACAGGAAATCCGTGTAGAGCAATTTGCCTATGTAGGGAATATTCTCTGAAAAGAGGGCAGGGTCTCCAGGTTCTGGCGAAACACCAATCTGCCGCCCGACCATAAGACCCAATTGTGCTACGAGAACGGCCATAAGAAGGACTACCGCCACACGCCGATACTTCCCCGCCACAACCTCGAGGGCACTGGAATGTCCCATATTAAGAAGCATAATCACAAAAAGGAAGAGCACCATAATCGCACCTGCATACACGATCACCTGTACTGCGGCCAGGAAGTAGGCATTCAACAAAACAAAGTGACCCGCGATTGCGAAAAAGGTGGCCACGAGGGACAACGCGCAGTATACCGGGTTACGAAAAGTAACCAGCAGCAGAGCGGAAACCACCGCAACCGCAGCGAATATGAAAAAGAACAACGACTCCATCACCTCTCCATGCAGGCCTTGTCAGCGGGCAAGTGTCATTACCAGACCTGTCAAAAAAACATTCAAAATGGCCAGCGGGAGCATTACTTTCCAGCCCAGCCACATCACCTGATCATATCGGAACCGAGGCAGCGTCCACCTGACCCATAGGAACAGGAACATGAAAAAACCAGTTTTCACCACAAAGGAGAATATTTTCAGAAGACTAGCGAATAGGGACTGGTCCCCCGGCTGAATGAGCCAAGGCACGTGCCAGCCACCAAAGAACAGCGTGGCGATTACGGCAGATGCGGTTACCATAGAAGCGTATTCCGCCATGAAGAACATGGCGAACTTCATACTGCTGTATTCTGCGTGATATCCAGCAACCAGTTCCTGCTCGGATTCGGGCAAATCGAATGGCAGACGGTTGGCTTCAGCGAAGGCAGCCACGGTGAAAAGCAGGAAAGCCAGGGGCTGGGTGAACACATTCCAAGCCGGCAAAAAACCCAGCAACGACTGATTCGCCTGAAGCGCCACAATGTCTCCCAGCCGAAGCGAACCCGAAATCATAAGCACGCCGATCAGGGAAAGCCCAAGAGACAACTCATAGCTGATCATCTGTGCGGATGCACGGATGCCACCCAGCAAAGCGTATTTATTATTCGATGCCCATCCACCCAGAACAATCCCGTAGACACCCAGAGAAGCCAACGCCAGCAAATACAGCACACCAATATTCACATTGGCGACCTGGACCTGAATCTGCTTGCCCATGATCGGAATCGTATCTCCCACCGGAACGATCGCAAACGCCATCAGGGCCGGAATCAGAATCGCTGGCGGGGCCATGATGTATATGATCCGATTCACGTGACCCGGAATCACATCCTCTTTGAACAGGAACTTCAAGCCATCGGCAAGAGGCTGAAGCAAACCCCATGGGCCTACGCGATTGGGACCCAGACGATTCTGGATATACGCGCTCACCTTTCGCTCGGCAAGCACAAGATAGGCCACCACGGTGAGCAGAGCGCCCAGCATGACCACTACCTTGATCAGACTCTCAATTGCGAAATCCATCCTCCCTAAGCCTCCGCCGATGCAATTGTTGAGAGGGGTACGCCTTGCTCACCCACAACAGTGTGATCCAGTCCTTCATACGCCTCGACCGTCTTCGCCAAATCAGCCATCACATCATTAATCTCATCGTATGGGGCACTTCCACCAAAAACCTCGATCACATCTCTCAGTATCGTCCAGTCAGGTCGCGCGTCACCCACAGGTTCCAGACCTTTTCCAAGCTTTTGAACTCTGCCGTCGCAATTGGTGAACGTACCAAGCTTCTCGATAAAAGCGGCACCTGGCAGGACCACATCGGCCTGGCGGCTCATATCATTTGCCAGAATATCCTGAACCACAAGGAATTCGAGAGTTCCAAGGGCGGTTCGCTCGGCTTCTGTAATCTTCTCCAAAGGATCACCGCCCAGGATGTATAAGGCCTTGATGCGGCCTTCCTGAATGCCCTTCCAGATTTCCGAATGGCTCGTCAACGAAATACCAAGACCTCCCAGAACCTCTTCCGCACCGCGGCTGTTGGGCGACTTGTCGCCCCGAATGGTGAACCCACCCTTGAAGGTAATGTCACCTTCCTCACTCACCTTTGGTCGCAGCCCGATGGGCGCCCCACCCAAAATGTCCTTGAACAACCTGCCAAAAAGGAAATTTTCTTCGCTGGTAAGGTGGGAGGAGGCGAATCCTGCGACCGCTCCCGGACCATGTTCCTCACTTACCTTCTCAAACCCTTCCTTGACTTTCTGAAGAGCCACATCCCACAAGACCAGATCCGGTTCCGCCCCCCTGCCAATCATTGGAAACAGCAATCTGTCATCGCTGTGCACATACCCCCACCCGTGCCTGCCATCATCACACATCCAGTATTCGTTCACGTCGAGATTTTGCCGAGGGACAAGTCGGTAGATTCTCTCATTATTGTAGTCCGCACGGATATTACATCCGGCGCTGCACCCGGTGCAGAGCGTGTCGACTCCCTTGAGGAACCAGACCCGCTGCTTGAACAGAAAATCTTTATCCAGAAGCGCCCCTACCGGGCAAATGTCCACCGTATTGCCCGAGAGTCGGTTGTCCAGTCGCTCACCCGGGAAGATATCGATCTCGTTATGTACACCTCTGTTGAAATATCCAAGTTCGCTGGTACCCGAGACTTCGTCGCAAAAACGGATACACCGCGTACAACGGATGCAGCGGTCAGAATACAGAAGTGTGTGTTCACCAATGTCCTTCTTCGGCTGGATCGTTTTCTGATCCAGAAAACGGCTTCTATCAGTTCCATAGGAATAACTGTAGTTCTGTAATTCACATTCTCCAGACTGGTCACACACAGGACAGTCAAGCGGGTGGTTGATGAGCAGAAACTCCATAACCGCATTCTGATTGCGTTTCACCTCATCATTCTGGGTGTCGACAATCATACCCTCGGCCGGCATCGCCGTGCACGAAGGCGCCATCCCCTTTCGTCCGCCAGCCTCGATCCCAACCAGACACATCCTGCAATTGGCCGGGGCGCTCAGACCTGGATGATAGCAGTAGTGGGGGATATATACGTCGTTTTCCACCGCTGTCTGGAGCACGTTTTTTCCTGGAACGATCTCAATTTCTTTTCCATCTATCGTAAATGTCGCCATCCGCAATTACCCCGGAACCTTTATCGATTTATCCTGGTGGATCGGACAACACCCCTGCTCGATATGAGCTTCAAATTCACTTCGGAAGGTCTCAACAAATCCTTGAATCGGGTATGAAAACGCCGGGCCGAACAAACAGATCGTTGAGTATCTCGGGCTTAGAAA
>CAVOEZ010000614.1:0-3364 GCA_963694355.1 Latescibacteria bacterium UBA2968
TGCACAATCCCGTGGACCGACTGGCCCCGCTTGCTGAAAACCGTGTCCCAATTTTCCATATCCACGGGGACTGCGACACGGTAGTCCCTCTCGAAGCAAACTCAGCACTTCTGGCTGAACGCTACTGCAAATTGGGAGGGGAAATGGTCTTAAGGGTGGTCGAGGACCAGGGACACAACATGTGGACTGGCTGGTTTCAGTGTGAAGAGCTCGTTCAATTCGTGATTGATCGAGCAACTGAATAATTGACCTCGCGTGGTATTATCTGCCGAGTTATCTGCCGCGGTTCCTTCAGCTTCCACCCGATCCCGCCAAATCCACATGAATCAGATGTGGAATCAGCCAGGCATCACCGATTTCACAATTGTAGACGAATCCCTTATCGTAATCCTTCAAATCCTTGTATCGCCGAACAAAGCTGACTTCGCCGCAGTCGATCCGGAAGAGACCATCCTCCTCGGTGATTCCCTCGATGGTATAACAAGCATTCAACTCGCCATCATTTTCGATGATCAGTTGCGAGCCGTTCAGCGATCCATCCGTTGGGAGTGGTGTATCCACCCAGATGTTTCCGTGTTCGACCAGCCCCCTGTCCATCTTCGCGACTGTTCCTCGCCATCCGCAATCAGGTCGCTCGACCGAAAAGTCGTTCCAGGCGACTTGGGACGCTCGCAAAAGGTACGCCTGTTCCACATTGTCCTCGCGGGTTCTAAGAACTGCCAGGCGACCTCTAAACGTGATTCCGTTTTCGACCTCCCACACGGTTGTATCATCCGGTGATACCAGCACGTAGTCGACCGATCCGTCTGCCAGTGTGATACGCAGGGCTGCGGCCTCGAGCCCACCATCCGGACCTTCCACCTTGAGCCGTGTCGATTTCGAGATCGACGGGGTGGATCGATATGGCTCTACGATGGATACGAATGTCGAGGCGAGTTCCTCCGCGCCTTCCTTGACACGACGTCCGAGAAAATACCGGATCTCGGGGGGCTCCTCGCCTGGGGGAACACCGGTCGCCAGCGCAACATCACTATATTCGGTGAATGAATAATAGCGGACTTGGAGGTCATCCGCCCGATCGAGATTTAGGTACGGTGGCGTTCCCTTTACATCCAGAGTGAACACCCCGGGCGGATCCGGATCTCGCTCGACATCCTTCAGCCAGGAGTATCCCATTCGAGGGCCCCTGGAGGAGGTGCCGTAGGGAATATCCGCCCCAGCGTAGCTGCCGCCCTCCTGTCTCGAGAGCGAAAGGCCCGTGACATCCACTGGACCTGGCACCGCGTGGTAGCTCATCAGGTGATCCTCCCCGCCTGCTACGTGGAACACGTCCACAGCGTATGACGCGGAATCGCCGACCTGCACCAGAGCCATTGTCCTGCGATAAGTATCGGTGACACCCTCGTAGGCGCCTTCGGCGTCAACACTGAACCCACCGACACCCGGGAGCTGTCCAAAAAAGACGGGATGGCCAACCGGAACAACGGTTTGGCGTTCTTCATTGACCACCACGGTGTTGTGGGAGATCGTATTGTCCTCCCACTCGATAGACTTGGGCCAGTCTCCCCAGAGCTCGCGGTATCCAAGAGGCGGGTTCGCGGTCACACCGAACGCCTCATATCCTAACATCAGCGCGCATCGATGCGCGGCAACGGTGTTCAGGCCGTAGTACATCCACAGCGCCTGCCCGGTATCCCTGGGCGCGAACTCTAAACTCACAAGACCATATCCCGGTCGATTGCTTCCGGACACGGCGGCCGCTGATCCATCTCTGTCCATAAGCTCCGCCAGTTCCTTCTCGACCCAGTGCGGATCTTCAGAGAAAATATCCCGTCCGATACCCTCGACAGATCCTCCATTTGCGGCGACCGCAATCTTTCCAATGGCCGGTTCCTTGAAATACTTGTATCCGCGAACGATGAACTCGGGTTCTGCAGCAACCAGACTTCGGTAACCGCAGCGCGCGTAGTCACCTATCACAGGGGTTACGGTTTGCAGAACGCCCAAACGCCATCCGGCGGTAATCGTCCGTTTAAACATGGGATAATCCCTGTAGATATCCCGTGCGACATACCCTTCGTATTCGTGAACGAGATCCGCCGCCGCGCCCAACGCACGTCCCCAGCTCAGGGAATAGCTCGGCGCACCCTCCCTGCCCACACCGTCCCGATCGATTGTTCCGACGATTAACGCAGGAACGTGCCCACCATCGCCGGGCTTCAACGCCCCCTGCCCCACGGTTCCCTCGTCGAAGATCCAGTCGATCCATGCTGACGATTTCGGCTCCCTGTTCAGCGCAAGCGCACACGCCACCACACAGTGCTGGGGGTCGCCCTCATTCCCATAAATCTTCCGACCCGTCTTCACAGCCTTTACGAACTCTTCGATCAGATTTTCTTCAATATTCCCGGTCAATTGTCGATAGGTCCCTTTCTGCGTCAGAAGGGTGTATTCCTTTGCCCGCTCACCCAGAAACTGGAAGAGCGGTTCCTGATCACGCAAACCGGATTTCACCATATCGTATGCGCCGGCCAGGGTCAGGACTGTCCCGACTTCCCAGATGCTCCCTTCGATCTTCCCGCCATCCTGACTCCCGGAATGAAACCAGCCTTGTTCGCCGTATACGCTCCAATCCATATCCGGGTAGATGTCCGCGATCCTGTCCAGCATCAATCCACATTTATGCGCATAGACGGGATCTCCGGTGTAGAGGAACGCTCTGGCAAGGGCAGAAACACCCGACTTGATCTCCCCCCACAGCGCATACCCATAGAATCCCACAAACCGGTTCACCGCCCCGTCTGGAGTGGAAAACCCCCAGCCATCATCCACAAGCGACCCGTGGAGCGGATCCTCCTTGTCCGGATGGTCCGCGTGGTAAAGCAAACTCCTGTCGGCAATCTCGTGGTCGAACGTACCGTCCGGACCGATCCCGCTTCCATAGAACGCTTCAAAGTCGTTTCCCGGCAGCAACCTGGAACAGGATGGACACATGACCTTCCACGGATGGTTCCAGATGTCCACTTTCCAGGGATATTTATTATTCCTGGCATAGACGTCCACATTGCAGGCCGGACATCCCCCTTTTCGGACACCCGCGTGAATCTGGGGATCTATGTTTCTCGGCAGGTTCTGGCCGGGAATCATCCGCCAGAGCGCTTCATCTGAAAGTGCCAACCATTTAGCGGCCCCTGCGACAGCCTGTTCCTGCTCATCTCTTGCCCAATCATATTTCTGAACATTCGTCCGCAAATTGGCGATCTTGTTTTTGGTGTAACGGCCACCGAACTCTGGACCTGTGCCCGCTTGTGACCTGGAAACTGTCATGATGACCTCACATAGAACAACGAGAACGAAACATTTC